>JBDTTZ010000180.1:0-8116 GCA_040008015.1 Gemmatimonadota bacterium | reverse complement strand
CCCCGTTGCCGTAGGCTGGTTCCATTATGAAAATCTCCGACACCGCTATCGCCCGCCCGGTCTTCGCCAGCATGATGAGCATTGGGCTCGTCCTGTTCGGAGTCCTGGGTTACAGCCGTCTCTCGGTCCGCGAATTTCCCGACATCGATCCTCCGATCGTCTCGGTCAGCACGGTCCTGCCCGGGGCCAATCCCCAGGTGGTCGAATCGGCCGTGACCGATATCCTGGAAGAGGAGCTCAGCACGGTCGAAGGTCTCCGAACCCTCACCAGCGCCAGTGCCGAGCAATCCAGTAACATCACCCTCGAGTTCAACCTGGACCGGGACGTCGAATCGGCCGCGCAGGACGTCCGCGACAAGGTCTCCCGGGCCAGGGGCCGGCTGCCGCGCGAAGTGCTGGAGCCGGTCGTGGCCAAGCAGGAGGCTGACGCCAACCCGTTCCTGTGGCTCGCCCTCTCGGGTGAGAACTACGATCTGCTGCAGCTGTCGGACGTCGCCGATCGCATGGTGAAGAGCCGGCTCCAGTCCCTGCCCGGCGTTGGCCAGGCCCGGATCTTCGGCGAGCGGCGCTATTCCATGCGGGTCTGGCTGTCGGCCTCGGAGCTCTCGGCCCGCGGCCTCACGGTCCAGGATGTCGAGAACGCCATCCAGTCGCGCAGCGTCGAAATCCCCTCCGGGCGGATCGAATCGGAAACCCGGGAATTCTCGGTGCGCTCCCTCGGGGAGCTCAAAACGCCGGAGGAATTCTCCGACCTGGTGGTGGATAACCAGCACGGCCAGATGGTGCGGCTCAAGGACATCGGCTCGGTCGAGCTGGGACCCGAAAACATCCGGAGCACCCTGCGCTACAAGAGCAAAGCGGCGGTGGCCATCGGCGTGGTGCGCCAGTCCAAGGCCAACCTGATCCAGGTCGCCGACGCGATCCACCACGAGATTCCCGCGATCCAGCAACTGTTGCCGCCCGGCGTGAAGCTGGAGGTCGCGTTCGACCAGTCGGTTTTCGTGCGCAGCTCGATCACGGAGGCCGAGCAGACCCTGGTGATCGCCGGTATCCTGGTGGTGTTCATCATTTTCGTCTTCCTGAGAAACCTGCGGGCCACGATCATCCCCGGCCTGGCGATTCCCGCCTCGATCGTCGCCACCTTCGCGATCATGAACCTGCTGGGATTCTCGATCAACAATTTCACCCTGCTGGCGCTGACCCTGGCCATTGGTATCGTGGTGGACGACGCGATCATCGTCCTGGAGAACGCCTACCGCCACCAGGAAGAGCTGGGCGAGGATCCCACCACCGCCGCGATCAACGGGACCCGGGAGATCGCCTTTGCCGTCGTGTCCACCACGATCTGCCTGGTGGCCGTCTTCACTCCGCTCGCCTTTCTCAAGGGATCCACCGGGCGGCTGTTCAACGAATTCGGCATCGCGGTCGCCGGCTCGGTGGTCATTTCCGGGCTGGTCGCGCTGACGCTGACCCCGATGCTCTGCGCCAAGATCCTCCGCGTCCCCAAGAGTCACGGGCCGATCTTCCGGGCCTTCGAGCGCGGCTTCGAGGCGATTTCGCGCACCTATGCGCGGAGCCTTGGTTCAGCCCTTCGCCATCGCTGGATGGTCATGGCCGGCGCCCTGGTCGTGGTGCTGATCGCGGTGGTGACGTACCGCAGCCTGAAGCATGAGCTGGTGCCGGCCGAGGATCGCGGGTTTTTCCTGACGTACGTGGAGGGGCCGCAAGGCTCCACGGTCAGTTTCACTGACAGTTATATGAAACGGCTGGAGGAGGTCCTGAGTCGAACCAAGGACATCGACGGCTATTTCAGCGTGGTGGGATTCTTCGGGACGGTGAACCAGGGTGTCATCTTCACCAGGCTCACCGATTGGAAGGACCGGAAACGGAAAGTCCAGCAAGTGATCGACGAAGTGCAGCCCCAGTTCTTCGGGGTGCCCGGGGTCATGGCCTTCGCCAGCAACCCACCCGCGTTGAGCGGTGGATTTACCCAGGGGATCCAGTTCGTGGTCCAGAACCCGGACTTCGCCAAGCTGACTGCGGCGATGGGAGCCCTGATGGGGCGGGTGCAGAAGATTCCGGGGGTGGTGAACATTCGGACCGATCTCCAGGTGAACAAGCCTGAGCTCACGGTCACGTTTGACCGGGACCGGTCCGAAGACCTCGACATCCCGGTGCGGGACGTCGCTTCCACCCTGCAGACCATGCTGGGAGGCCGGGAAGTCAGCACCTTCACCCAGTCCAACAAGCTCTACAAGGTGATGGTGCAGCTGAGACCCGAAGAGCGGGCCACGCCGTCGGACATGAGCGGATTGTACCTCAGGGGCCGCGGCGGGGAGCTGGTCCAGCTGGATGCTGTCGCGCACGTCAGCGAAGGGGTGGGCCCCCAGCAGCTCAATCATTTCAACCGGGTACGTTCCTTTACCCTGACGGTCGCGCTGGCCCCCTCCTTCATCATGGGAGACGCGATCGATTCCCTCCGCGCGGCCGCGGCGGAAGTGCTGCCGGCCGGCAGCTCTACCGCACTGGCCGGCGACGCGCGGGAGCAGGAGGAAAGCGGAAACGCCCTGGTATTCGCCTTCGTCCTGGCGCTGATCGTCGTATTCATGGTTCTCGCGTCCCAGTTCGAGTCGCTGGTCCATCCGTTTACCGTCCTGCTGGCGGTGCCGCTCGCGGTCACTGGCGCCCTGGTAACACTCAAGCTGGCCGGATCGACCCTTAACCTCTACAGCCAGATCGGCATGATCCTTCTCATCGGGATCGTGACCAAGAACTCCATTCTTCTGGTGGAGTATGCCAATCAGCTGCAGGAGCGCGGACTCGGCCTGGCCGATGCGATGCTCGAATCCGGCCGCATCCGGCTGCGCCCGATTCTGATGACCTCCTTTGCCACTATCATGGGGGCGTTGCCGATCGCCCTGGGCCTGGGCGCCGGCTCGATGAGCCGCCGGCCGCTCGGGTACGGCATCGTCGGCGGCGTGCTGTTCTCTACCATTCTCACCCTCTACCTGGTTCCTGTCGGCTATGTCATGCTGGACCGGCTGACCAGGCGCAAGGCGCACCAGGTGAAGGCCGAAGAACCGGTGCCGGCCGGCGCGGAGGCGCGCTGATGCTTTCCCTGCTTCTCGTCTTACAGGTCGCCGGCAGCATTTCCCCCTCTCCACGAGTGGAGAGGGGGGCAGGGGGTGAGGTTCAGGACTCCCTGCCCCGCATCACCCTGAACGAGGCGCTGCAACGCGCCAGCCGCCTCGATCCGAATTACGTGACGGCGCTGGGCGCGGTAGGGACCGCGGAATGGGGGCGTCGCGCGGCGTTCGGCGCGTTTATCCTGCCATCGCTCACCGTGGCGCTCGATTACACCAAGTATTCGGTGCCCTTCTTCAACATCGGCAGCGGCAGATTGCAATCCACGTCGACCACCTTCCAGGCCACGGCGCGCTACGAGATCTTCAGCATCCGGAAATTTGCCGAGCTCTCCCGCAGCCGGGCCGCACTCGACGAGGTGGAGGCGGGCAGCCTGGAGGCGCGCTTCACCGCCGCGGTGCTCACCGAGGCAGACTTCTACGAAGTGCTGGCCAACGAGGAGCTCGCCAGGCTTTCCGACGACCGGGTGCGGCGGGCCTCGGAGGCGTTCCAGGTTGCCCGGGCCCGGGTGCTCTCCGGGGCCGCGGTGCTGAGCGACTCGCTCGAGTTGTTTCTGGAGCTGACCCGCTCCCGGGTGGAGCAGCTGCGGCAGGCATCGGCGCTACGGGTTTCCCGGCTGGAGCTCGGGCGGCGGGTCGGGATCAGGGGGCCGGTGAGCGCGGTCCCGCTGGATAGCGTCTCCGCGGCGGAGCTGCCGATTTCCTTGAGCGACGCCGTGGACCTGGCCCTGGAGCAGGGGCCGCAATACCGGGTGGCGCGCGCGGCCGAGCGGGGGGCCAATGCCCTGCTGCGCAGCCGCCAGAGCGACTATCTGCCGACACTCACGGCGACCGGTTCGCACACCCGGTTCGATACCAAGCTGTTTCCCAACGCTCGCACCGTGTCTTCGATTGACTTCGGGATCTCGCTCCCGATCTGGAATAACGGGCAGCGGGAAATCGCCGTGAGCCAGGCGCGGGTGAATCGCAATGTCGCCGAGGCCATCCGGACTGACCTCGAGCGCGCCGCGCTGGCCGATGTGACCCAGGCCTACGAGGCCTATACCACCGCTCGTGCCACGGTGGACCTGCAACAGACCGCGGTGCTCGTGGCCCGGGAGAATTACCGGGTCCAGGAAGTTCGCTACCGCTCCGGGGCCTCGACCATCCTGGACCTGCTGAGTGGCCAGGTGACGCTCGCCGAAGCCGAAGCGGCGCTGGTGCAGTCCCGTTTCTCCGTGCGGCTGGCGCTGGCCGGGCTCGAAGCGATCGTGGGACGCCGCCTGTTTGATGATCGTGTGCTGCCGTAGTTGAGCGTTGGCTGTTTGTCCGTACGAAACCAATACGTGAAACGGAATATGCTGAATCTCTCAGGTAGTAGAACGACACTGCTGGCGATCTCCATGGTCACGGTTCTCGCCGGCTGCAAGAAGAAAGCAGCCGCGGCCGGACCTGGCGGTGGGGGTGGCTTCGCGATGCCGGTCGAGGTGGCGGTGGCCCGGCAGGACACCGTGGTGGACGCGATCGCCGCCACCGGCCAGGTCGAGGCGGTCCAGGCGATCGAGCTTCGACCCGACATCGAGGGCCGGATTGTCGACATCATGGTGCGGGAAGGCCAGGAAGTGGGGAAGGGGACCGCCCTGTTCAAGATCGACGACCAGGAGCTGAAGGCCTCGCTGGAGCGGGCGCAGGCCGACGGGGACCTGGCTTCCCAGGCGTTGAAACGCACCCGAGACCTCCAGGGCCAGAACGCCTCGTCGGCCGCAGACCTGGAACGGGCCGAGGCCACGGAACGGGGAGCCCGGGCCCAGGTGGACCTGTTGAAGATTCGCCTGGACCGCACCACGGTGCGGGCACCTTTCGGCGGAGTCGTGGGACAGCGCTTCGTGAGCCTCGGCGACTATGTGACCACCAGCTCCCGGCTCGCGGCCATTCAGACCGTGAATCCTCAGCGTGCGGTCTTTCAGGTTTCTGAGCGGTACGCCGAGCGGCTCAAGCTCGGGCAGAAGGTGCAGTTTCGCGTTGCCGCCCTGGGGAATCAGGAGTTCACTGGCGTCGTGGATTTCGTGGATCCCATCGTGCAGTTACCGGCGCGCACCATCCTGATCAAGGCGATGGTGCCCAACGGTCGCCGCCAGCTGGCCGCCGGCATGTTCATCGAGGCCCGTCTCGCCACGGCGGTGCGTCCCTCCGCGGTCCTGATCCCGGAAGAGGCCATCCTGCCGATCCAGGGCGCCAACTTTGTCTGGATGGTGAGGGACGGCAAAGCCTCCCGGCAACAGGTTGGATTGGGGGTGCGGATTCCCGGGTTCGTGGAGATTCGGAGCGGGCTTGATGCGGGAGACCAGGTAGTGGTGGGCGGCGGTCAGATGCTTCAGGACGGCGCTCCGGTGAACGCCACCGTGGTCGAGCGGAAAGTGGGAATCGACTCCAGCGACGCGCGCCCGCCCGAGTGACCAGGAGGTAACATGCCTCACCTCTGCCGCGACATCATGACGCCGGACCCGGCCAGCTGCACGCCGGAGGAGACCGCGATGGGAGTCGCTCAGCTGATGCGGGCGCGCAATGTCGGCTCGGTGCCGGTGGTAGAGAACCGGGAGACCATGGCACTGGTCGGCATCGTCACCGACCGCGATTTGACGATCAAGGTGATCGCCGGCGGGCGGGATCCCGAGAAGACCTCGGCTCGCGACGTTATGTCGCCGAATCCCATTACCTGTGCTCCGGAAGACGACATCCAGCGCGCGCTGGAAACCATGGCCCGCTCTCAGGTGCGCCGGCTTCCGGTCGTGGAGCGGGGCCGCCTGATCGGGATTATCGCGCTGGCCGATATTGCCACCCGACTCAATGCTCCCGCGGATACGGCCGCCCTGGTGGAGCAGATCTCCCGCGAATGGCGGGACATCGAACAGATCACACAGGAATGGCAGGACATGTGAAACGGTGGGCGTTGCTTTTGCTGGGATGCCTGTTGCCGTCGGCCATGCAGGCACAGCTGGCAGGTCGCTGGCGCCTCTCTCTCGAATCCAGCCGTCCGATGCTCGCTGAGCTGGTGCTCGATTCTACCGGCTCGTCATGGCGCGGCAGCATTCTCCTCGAGCGCCCCGATTCGTCGATTATCACCTTGACCAGGCTCTTAGTCGACCCCGGAGGAACTATCCGGGGCGAGGCGCCCAGGGCGCGCCTCGAGCTGGAGCTCAAGCCCACTCCCGAGGGACTCGGGGGGACGCTGTTGATCAATCGGGAGCAATTTGCGGTGGTTGGAATCCGGCTGGAATCCGGCGATGAGTTCTATCCCTCCCCGCCCGCCTTTCACCTGCGCCAGCTGGTCTGGGGGTCCAGCCAATCCCGGTTGCGAATTCCCGGGCGCTGGCTCGCCGCAATCAAGTCGCAGGGCGGCACTCCCGAGGCGGCTCGCGCCGAGTACGTCGAGCTGGCGCTGGCTGCCGAGCTGACGCCGCTGACCCCCGACAGCCTCGGCGCGATCGGCCTGTATCGCGCGATGGGACTCTATCGCCGCGAGGAAATGGTAAAGGCCGCGGTCAGCGTCCTGGAGCGGACCCGGCAGGGCCTCGTCAACGACACCCTCGCGGCGCGATTCGACTACCTCTTCCGGCCCGCCGGCACCTGGCTGGTGGACATTCACGACGTCGCCCTGGCCCGCGCGCGGCGGGGGTTTCGGACGATCACCTGGGAATCGGCCCGGCCCGCGCTCGCCGCCGCCGGATTGCTGCCCGACAATCCTCCGCCCGATCTCGCGGCCGTACCGCTCGCCCTGTATCGGCTGTTCGCGTTGCGGACGGCCGATTCGGTCGGGTACAACGCCGCGCTGCAGCGGATGCGGACTCCAGATGCGGCGTCGAAGAATGCCGTGCTGGCGCTGCTGGATGGCTATGACAGCGCGACGCAGTGGTATATCGCCGTCCTTCGGTTCCTGCTCGAGCAGCCGGTCCTTGATTCCGGTGCCTCAATCGCGGAGCGGGTCTCGAAGTTCTGGAAGTATCCGGCCGTGGTTCCCGAGATTCAATCGCGGAGCTACGGGTATCCTGAAGGGTCCGCCCGGGTCGGAACCGACAGTGCCCTGGTGCGCCGCCTGGTTCAGCCGCTGAACGCGACTGGAGAGGAGTGGCTGGCGCGGCACCGGCTCGCCGACCTGCTCACCGCGGTTCACCGGTTGCCCGCGCCGCCGGGGAATACCTATCTCGAGCTTCCGGGCCAACGCTACCGGATCACCTCGGTCGGGCAGGCCGCCGCATCGTTCAACGGTTTCCTGGAGGCCCGCGACCTGGTTCTGCTCGATCCCAGCTACGAGCCGCTCCTGGCCCTGGGCACGCTGGTGCACGAATGGCAGCACCTGCTGCACGAGCATCTGCGTGATTCGGCGGCGGTGTTCCCGGTGGCGGGAGGGTCGGTTCGGCTGACTCAGCTGAATCCGTATCTCGCCGAGGGACTCGCCGAGTGGGCTGCCGAGCAGATCCTGCTGCCCCTGTCGTCCCGGTATCCGCTGCTTCGGTTCGGCGAGATGGAGAAACGGCTGAGCCTGCCGGAGGACGATCCCCATGTGCTGGGTTACGCCATGGTGCGAGCCGTGAACGGGGTGCTTCGCGATCCCCATGGCACCGTGTCGCTCCTGGTAAAGGCCGGGACCGATCCCGCGCTGGTCCTGCGCGACCCGGGGGTGGCCTCGGCGTGGCGCAACCTGAACGCGCCGGATCGCACCATTCCCCGCCGCGGCGGTTTCAACCTCATCCCGGAAACGCGCTTTCGGCTGATTGATGATGAGCCGGATGTACTGGAAACCCGGATCGGCGTCGAGGGATTAACCGATTGAAGGATCGGGGATATATTCCCGCGCCCATGTCCATGCTGCGTTTCCTACTGTTCCTGCTCGTATTGAGCTCGCCCGCCCTGGCCCAGGTCACCACCCCTGAGCGCACCGGCAACCGGGAAACCTCGTCCCACCAGCAGGTTCTCGCCTTTCTCGATACCCTCGA
>JBDTTZ010000179.1:0-3557 GCA_040008015.1 Gemmatimonadota bacterium | reverse complement strand
ACGAGAAGTTTGAGTCGCTGCCCTGGCGCGATGCGTTTGAAAATGCGGCGATGCTCCTCGGCGGCATGGGGCCGGTGAATACCCCGACCACCAACGAGGGCAAGTTATTCGCGGGGTTCTACGCGTTGTACGCTGGGCTCGTCTTCCTGGTGGTTGCGGCGATATTGCTCACGCCGATGGTCCACAGGATCATGCACAAGCTGCACTGGGAGGAGAGCCACTAGGCGCGGCAATGAAGCGCCTGCGCGACATCGACTCAGCAGAAGTGGCCGACCGGCTCCGGGTGTTTGTCTGGCTGGGTTGTGCGGCGTTCACCCTGCTCGGCGTGGTTGAATTCCTTCTGTTTGGCTCGGGTCCCCGGTTGTTTCTTTTGCTCGCTCTCAATATCCCCTTCCTGATCCTGGTCGGCAGCCTCCTGATCTGGGTGGTGAACCGTGCCGCCCGTGGCTGGGTACACACGGTGTCCGGCGCCGGCAACATCGCCCCCGCCGCGTCCTTTTCGCTCCAGGAATCGCTCATCATCCGGGGCCGGTACGCCGAGGCCGCCGAGTCTTTTCGCGCCCACATTGCCGCAAATCCGGTGGATAACGACGCCCGGCTGGCGCTGGCAAAGCTCTGCTCTGCCCACCTCGGCGATCCGGCCGGAGCCGAGCGACTCTACCAGGATGTCCGCCGCAACCAGCCCACGCCCCGGCAGGAAGCCATGGCCTCCAACCAGCTGATCGATCTTCACCGGGCGACCGGGGACACCGGCCGGCTCAAGAGCGAGCTGGCCAGGTATGCGGATCGGTATGCCGGGACGAGGGCGGGTGCGGAGGCCAAACGGATGCTGATGGAGCTCAAGGAGGCGGAGCACAGGAGTATTAGAGATTCATAGGTCCGTCATTCTGAGCGCAGCGAAGAATCTTGCCAGTCTTCAAGAAGATCCTTCGCTTCGCTCAGGATGACACTTGCGCTTCGCTCAAGATGACAGCCTAGGACGCCAATCCTTCAATCCTCAACAGCTCATCGTAGGCCGGCAGCGTGAGGAACTCGGTGAATTCCTTCGCGGTGATCAGCTGATCGTAAAGCTTCGCGGCCAATCCGAATTTCCCGCCGGCAAACCGGTCGCCACCCACCAGATTCTTGATCCGTTCCAGCTCCTCGACGGCGATCTCCCGGAAAAGCGCGCCGGTGAGAAGACTCTTCCCGTCCAGCTTTGCCCCGTGCCGGATCCATTGCCAGACCTGGCTACGGGAGATCTCGGCCGTCGCCGCGTCTTCCATCAGGTTGAAGATGGGAACACAGCCCAACCCGTTGAGCCAGGCCTCCAGGTAGAGTAGTCCGACGGTGATATTGTGGCGCAGCGCCTGCTCGGTGATGGGACCCTCCGGGACCGCCAGCAGGTCGCCGGCCGTCACGGTCACGTCGTCCCGCTGGCGGGCGACCTGGTTCGGGCCCGGCATGCCGGCGTCAAAGATCTCCCGCGCCACACTCACCAGCCCCGGGTGCGCCACCCAGGTTCCGTCGTGGCCATCGCCCACTTCCCGCTGCTTGTCGGCCACCACCATCTCCAGCGCCAGGCGATTGGCTTCCGGATCGTTCTTGATCGGGATCTGCGCCGCCATGCCTCCCATGGCATGCGCGCCCCGGCGATGGCAGGTCTTGACCACCAGCCGGGTATAAGAATGAAGGAAGTGGCGATCCATGGTGACGGTACCGCGGTCGGGCATGACAAAGCCGGGGCGCTCCCGGAATTTCTTGATGAAGCTGAAAATGTAGTCCCATCGGCCACAGTTGAGTCCCACGATATGGTCCCGCAGCTCGTAGAGGATCTCATCCATTTCGAAACTGGCCAGGATGGTTTCGATCAGCACGGTCACCTTGATGGTGCCGACCGGCACGCTGCGATCCGCCTGGGCGAATTCGAACACGTCGTTCCAGAGCCGGGCCTCGAGATGGTTCTCCAGCTTGGGCAGGTAGAAATAGGGGCCGGTGCCCCGGGCCCGCAGCCGCCCGACGTTGTGGAAGAAGTACAGCCCGAAATCAAAAAGGCTGGCCGACATCGGGATACCGTCCACCCGCACGTGCTGCTCATCGAGATGCCAGCCCCGGGGCCGGGTGAGCAGGACGGCGACCTTGTCATTGAGCCGGTACTGCTTGCCGTCGGGAGCCCGGAACTCGATGGTGCGCTCGATGGCATCCCGCAGGTTCAGCTGGCCTTCCAGGAGATTGGTCCAGGTGGGCGAGTTGGCATCCTCGAAATCGGCCATGAAGACGTTGGCGCCGGAGTTCAGCGCGTTGATGATCATCTTCCGGTCCACCGGCCCGGTGATCTCCACCCGCCGGTCCTGGAGATCCTGGGGAACCGGCGCGACCCGCCAATCGGCTTCCCGAACCTTGAGGGTTTCGGGCAGGAATTCCGGCATCTCCCCCTCGTCCAGCCGCTCCTGCACCGCCTCGCGCCGGGCCAGCAGCTCGAGGCGCCGGTGATTGAAGCGGCGGTGCAGCTCGGCCAGGAAGTCCTGCGCCGCCGGCGTCAGCACTTCGTTGAACTCCGGTCTCATGGCACCGCGTATTTCCACAGCTGCTCCAGGGGAGATTCGGCCGAAAAATAACACGACTACTCCGGATACGTGCCGTGCAGGGGATCAGGTTAGTTTTCGTCCCCCTGAAGACGGAATGACGGCTTACCATCACCTTCGACAACCCAATGCTGCGCACCATATCTGTTGTCTCGATCCTGCTCCTGCTGACCGCCTGCCTTGGCCTGCCGCCGGTCCCCGTGTCGGCCAAGCTATTCGACGCCGACAACCGGTTGGTCGGTTTTGTTGACCTGCTGGAGACCAGGGGCGGCGTGACGTTGCGGGTCCATACCCTGGGGCTGGCGGCCGGAGCCCACGGCTTCAACCTTCACGTGCACGCGGTCTGCGAGCCCCCCAGCTTCGCGACAGCCGGTCCCATCCTGGCGCCGCCCCGCCGCGGGCCGGCCGATTCCGTCGCGCTGGGCAACCTCCCCGACATAAGCACCCTGGACGCCCAGTGGTCGGACACCAGCTTCGCGTGGGCCGGACTGGAGCTCAACGCCGGGGAGCGCGGAGTCTTTCACAACGGGGGCACCTCCTTCGTGATCACCAGCCAGCCCGACGCCAGCCTGCCCGCGCCCGGCACCGGCGATCGCATCGCCTGCGGAACCATCACGCCAAGGCCGGAAATAAGGTGAGACAGAGACACCCCACCCCGTAACCTTGTAGTGATGTCCGATCTCCTGGCGGCCCGGTCCCAGATGGCGATCTCGCTCGCCTTTCACATCGTATTCGCGATGATCGGGATCGCGATGCCGGTGCTGATGGTGCTCGCGGAGCTGCGGTGGATCAGGACCGGCGACCGCGTTTCCCTGGACCTGGCCAGGCGCTGGTCCAAGGGCACCGCGATCCTCTTCGCGGTCGGGGCGGTGTCCGGGACCGTGTTGTCCTTCGAGCTGGGCCTGCTCTGGCCCCGCTTCATGGAGTTCGCCGGACCCATCATCGGCATGCCCTTCTCCCTCGAGGGTTTCGCCTTTTTCACCGAGGCCATCT
>JBDTTZ010000178.1:0-13000 GCA_040008015.1 Gemmatimonadota bacterium | reverse complement strand
CCAGGCGGTTCGGCATCGTGCACGTCAACTTCGAGAACCAGGAGCGGACTCCGAAGACGAGCGCGAAGTTCTATTCCGAGGTCATCCGTACCAATGGTGCGGCCCTCGGCTAAGCGTACGGAGGGCTCAGAGAACGGCACACCGCCGAGCCGCTGAACGCGCCGAGGATTCGCTGAGGACTGCTTTACAACATAACAAAACAGTGCTTTGCTTTGCTCGGCGTAAACTCAGCGACGTCTGCGTCTCGGCGGTGTGCAGTTACAGAGCTTTCCTGATAGTACACGATTCAATTCCCAGCACGTATCACAACCCTCGCCGGAAAGTTTTCCAGCCGCAGGTCCCCACTCGTATCCGCTTCCACCGACTGATCGTTGACCTTGACGCCGTTCCGGGTCAGCTCAGGCGGCAGCCTCAGCACCACGCCGCCCTGGGGCATTGGACCGGTAGCCTCGACCATCGCGACGATGTACCGGCCCTCGCGGCGAATCGACATTGTGATCTGTCCGCGCCCGACTCGCAGACCCTCCAGCATGACACCACTGGTGTCCCGCATCCACTCGATCGGTATGCCGGCGGCCAGCACCAGCGTGCTGTCTCCTTCGCGCACGTAGGCAAACATGTCCAGGAGCGACCTCGCGAAATCGGACGCCACCCAGGTGTGGGGCAGGTCGCCCAGGAACTTTGGCGCCGTGCTGTCTCGCCAGGCGACTTCCGGCCACTGGTTCCACTCCCGGGGCCGCCGGCTCTCGAGCAGCTGTCGCAGCAGCTGGTACGCCTTTTCCCGCCAGCCCAGCCGCACCAGGGTGCCCACGTTCCGGAGCTCGTAGGGGGTGTAGGCTTCCCATCCGGTGGAGTCCTTCCGCGCCATTGCTTCCCGGAAATAACGATCGAACGTCGCCTCCACCACGTCCCGGGGAAGCGCGTTGAGCATGCCTCCGGGGCTGATGCCGATGCTGCTCGAGGTGGGATCATAATCGGCGAGATCGGCCGAGCCGGGCAGGTAGTTGATCCCCGACTGGGCGATGGTGCTGCGGAGCGAAGCCAGCAGGTCGTGGCGAAACTCCTCGCTGATCGCCCGATAGCTTCCGCTGTCCACCCGACCCAGAACCCGGGCCAGGTCCGCCGCGTCGGCGAAGCCCCGCGCGGTGAAGAAATCGTCCCAGTAGGAATGCACCGGCTTGGCCGAGTAGCCTTCGTGGCTGATCGAGGGCGGCATGAGCCCGAAGAAGCGTACGCTGTCCACCTGGCGCAGCGCGTCGGTGCGAAGCGAGCGGCGCAGCGAGTCCATGTAGGCCACCGCACGCGCGACGTGGGGCCAGAGTCTCTCCAGCTCTCCCCGGTCTCCGGTGGCGCGGTAGTACTCGGCGACCAGGTGAATCAGCTCGCCATGGCTGTCGTGCTCGGGAACCGGATCCGACCCGCGCGCGTCCACGCAGCAGGGAACCTTGCCGCTGTCATACTGGTAGGGCGCATACCACTCCATGAATTCCCGGACCGGCTCGGGATGGCCCAGCCGGAGCAGCGCGGCGCTGATCATGGCGCCATCCCGGATCCAGGAGCGGCGGTAGGAGCGCGCGCCCGGCTGGAGCGCCGGCCCGTCACGATTGATCATCATGTAGGCGATCGTGGTGCGAAGCAGGTTCGCGACGGCCTCGGCGGAATCGGGAAGGGAGAAAGGCACCCGGTTCACCAGAGCGCGCCAGGAGTCCGCTACTTCAGTCAGCGCCCGGCCCGCGGTCTCCGGCGTCAGCGTCGCGGGGTCGCCGCTCAGGGGAACCTGAAGGAACACGTCCTTCGACTGTCCTGCCGCCAGCTCCAGCTCGTAGATCAGGACGCCGGACGCGCGGCCCACTCCATCCAGCACCCGCTTGGGCAATGGCACCCGGCCAACGGACAGGTACTCGGTGACGTCCCCGCCATCGTAGCTCGCTGCTCCGAAGCGGGACGCCGGCGCAAGCGGGATGATGACATGGGAATTGACCCGGACCCGTGACGTATCGCCCGTCAGGCTGTCGATCCGGGCGGCACCACCCGGGACGCCGAGAAATTGCCAGGGGGGATTCACCTGGAACGGACGGATGGTGAGCGCGAGGGTGGCCACGGTCGCTCGCGAGCTCCGGTTGGTGGCCCGGTAGCGCACCAGCGCGCTGGATTGCCCGGGCACGCCGATCGCGGCGGCGGTCACCTGGAGCGCGACCTCGGCACCCTTCCACTCCACGGTAGGAATCGGGAGATAGCCATCCTCGAGCGAGGGGACCGCGGTGACGTCGGCCCAGCCCAACAGTTTTCCATCGTGCAGCAGGAACGGCTCGATGGAGAATTCTCCCGCAAACGGCTCGAAGGCGCCGTCTTTCCCCAGCAGGGCGCGGTGGCCGTCGCCGTTGACCCCGACCATGGTCCAGTAGGATTGCTCATTGAGCAGGTAACGGGGATAGCGCCCGCGGGGCGACTCGGCGGCGAGCTGATGGAAGAATGCATTGATCGTGGGCGCCCATTCCACCGGATGAACCGTCAGCGATCGAATGCCGTACCCCTGGCCGTTCCCCGCACTGCGGATGAAATGCAAACGCAGATAGCGCGACTCCGATTCGGGAAGATAGAGATTGTCGCTGCCGCCGTTGCCACCCTGGGTAAGGTACGCCGTGGTCCAGCGGCGCCCATCGTCCGACAATTCGACCTGGTACCGGGTGGAGTAGCGCCGTGCTTCCCACTGCACGGTAAGTCCGCTGAACTCCCGCGGCTGCTGAAAATCCAGCGTCAGCCAGCTTTCCCCGTTCGACGACGCACGCCAGGCGGTGCTGGTATCCGTGTCAATCGCGTTGGAGGCGGGAAACGTGGCCAGGCTGCGGGACGCCGAGATGATCGGCGTCAGATCATAGGCATGGTCCGGCTCCCGGGGCTCCAGGCGCAGGTCATCGAGCCAGATGGTTCCTTTCCCCCCGGTGCCCGCGGTGATGGCAAATTCGATCGCGGCGGCATGCCCAAGATCCCCGACGCCGGCGGGTCCCCAGGCGAACTCGATCTGCCGTTTGTGGATGATGACCTTGCGCCACCCGCCCTGGAACCGGTAACCGCGCTGGTTCCGCCACCAGACGTTGTCGCCGGTGGAATCGATCAGCTTGAATTCCAGGTTGTTGACCGGCGCGTTGCCCCGGATCCAGAAACTCAGGACGTAGTTGTCCGGCAGGTCGATCGGGAGGGCGCGATGAATGACGGCATACCCGCCGTGACCCTGGAAATCGAAATCGAGCCGCAACGCCTTTCGGAAATGCCCGCTGTCGGAACGGATGGTGAGCTTCACCCCCTCGGACGGCACCGCGCTCCAGGCGGCGGGATTCTCAAAGTCATCCAGCACTCTTACAGTGGCAGCATTCTGGGCGAAAAGCGGTAATACCAGAATCAGTACCATGACTACGACCGCCTTGACCGCCCTGACCGCCCTCATCCTTTGACGCTCCCCAGCATGATGCCTTCCACGTAGTAGCGCTGCAGCACCAGGAACACCCCCAGCACCGGCAGCACGGTCACGACCGATCCCGCCATCATCAGCTCGGTGTCCTGCACATGTTCGCCGGAGAGGTTGGCGATCGCCACCGGCAGCGTCCACTTGGCCTCATCGCTCAGCACAATCAGGGGCCAGAGGAAGTCGTTCCAGGCGTTGAGAAAGGTCCAGATCGCCAGGGTCGCCAGGATCGGGGTAATGGCCGGCACCACGATCGAGCGGTAGATCCTGAACTCGCTGGCGCCGTCGATCCGGGCCGCGTCGAGCAGGTCGTCGGGGATGCTCAGCGCGTACTGGCGGACCAGGAAGATGCCGAAGATGCTGGCCATTCCGGGCACGATTACTCCCCAGTAGGAATTGATGAACCCCAGCTCGCGGAGCAGGAGAAACAGCGGCAGCATCGCGACCTGCACCGGGACCACGAGCCCGGTCAGCAGGATCTTGAAGGCCCGGTCGCGGCCCTGGAAACGGAGCTTGGCGAAGGCATACCCGGCGAGCGAATTGATCAGGAGCGAGAGACCGGTCACCGTCACCGCCACCACGGTGCTGTTCAGCAGGTAGCGGCCGAGGTTCAGGCTGGCGAAGAGCGTGCGATAGTGCTCCACCGTGAAAGAGCGGG
Organism: Gemmatimonadota bacterium; assembly: GCA_040008015.1. Taxonomy (GTDB): domain Bacteria; phylum Gemmatimonadota; class Gemmatimonadetes; order Gemmatimonadales; family GWC2-71-9; genus DASYPP01. Next base: position 8,879 of record JBDTTZ010000178.1, on the reverse strand, counting down.
GAAAGAACGGCGGCGGCGACGAGTTCGCCATCCCGGTCGGCATGAATGAGGCCGAGACCATCCAGACCATGGGAAGGATGGCGACGATCGCACCGGCGATCAGGGTGCCGTACAGCAGGACGCTGGAGAGCGGACGCCGGCTCATATCTTCACCTTCTGGAGCCGGGTCTGTACGATGGTTCCCACCAGGATGATGATAAAGAGCGCGAAGGCATAGGACGCTGCGACTCCCATGCGCCACCAGCGAAAGCCTTCCTCATACATGAGGAGGACCACGGTCGTGGTCGCCTTGAGCGGCCCACCCTGGGTCATGACGTAGGGTTCGGTGAACACCTGGAAGTACCCGATCATGGTGATCACGGCCACGAACAGCAGGGTGGGGCCCAGCATCGGCAGCGTCACGTGGCGGAAGCGGCGGATCGATCCCGCGCCGTCGAGCCGGGCGGCCTCGTACAGCTCCTCGGGAATGCTCTGCAGCCCGGCGATGAGGATCAGCATGTTGTAGCCGAAGTTCTTCCAGGTAGCCATCATGATGATCGCCGGCATGGCCCAGTGGGGATCTCCCAGCCAGTTCACCGGGTGGACACCGAAGAACCCCAGGAACGCATTCAGCAGCCCGTACTGGGGATGGTACATGTAGCGCCACACGATGGCGACGGCCACCAGGGTGGTCACGAACGGGGTGAAATAGATGGTACGGAAGAGACCCCGCGCGCGGACCAGCGGCGCGTTCACCAGCAGCGCCGCGCCGAGCGAGATGGAAACCGTGAGCGGGCCGGTCACCAGCGCAAAATAGAACGTGTTCTTGAGCGCCAGCCAGAAGACCGGATTGTGGATCAGCGCGTCGTAGTTGGCCAGGCCCACGAAGCGGATATTGGCGAAGTCGCCGATGGAGTAGAGGTCGAAATCTGTGAAAGACAGGGCCAGGGCGGCGAGCACCGGCAACACGAAGAAGACTCCGATCAGGATCAGTGCGGGGGCCACGAACCACCACCCCGCGCGGCTTTGCCGAGACTGGATCGCTTGCTTCACGATTCCTCACTCCGGAAAAACAGGAAGGCCGATACCAGACCCCGGTGGCAGCAACTGCAACTGCCCACCACGGAATTCACGAATGCGCACTTCTTGGTGATCCGCGAAGATCTGGGTGAATCCGTGGCAAAGAACCTGGCCGTGGATCGCGCCGATTCTCGCGGATAAATCAAGAAGCTATAAGCGATGACGTTCCAATCAGCATTTCTTGGCGATCCGTGCGATCTCCGTGGATTCCGTGTTTCCGTGGTGAGCTGTTTCTTGAGCTATCGTTCCTGGGATGCTACCGACTCACGCCGCAGCATCCAGCGTCGCTTCTCCAGGACCGCGTTCACGCTCCGGTCCAGCCGGCCCAGCACCACGTCATTCGGCACCCCGCCCCGGATCGATTGTTCGGCGTAGTCCAGCACCATGGTGGCGATCTGTTCCCATTCGGGCACTTGGGGCGTGGGCATCACTTTCTGCAACTGCAGCCAGAAGGTGCGGCGATTGGGATCGGCGGCCAGCAGCGAATCGTTCCAGGCATCCTGCCGGGCGGGAAGGTCGCCCGTCAGCTGGTAGAACTTCCGCTGCTGCTCCGGGCGGGAGAGAAACTCGATCAGCTGCCATGCTTCCTTCTGATGTTTGCTGGAACGGAAGATGGTGACACTGGATCCGCCGGCCAGTGAAAACCCGGTGGAATCCGTGGGGCCCGGCACCGGCGCGGTCGCCCACAGGCTCTGCATGCTGTCGGGAAGCCGCCTGGCGAATTCACCCAGGTTCCAGGGGCCGGTAATCCACATCGCGAAGTAGCCGCGCTCGAATTCCTGGTAGGCATTGGCCACGTCGTTCAGGCCTTTGACCGGCGCCAGTGAATCGCGGTAGATCGAGGTGTAGAAATCGAAGGCGCCGCGAAAGGCGGAGTCGGAAAAGGCGCCGTACCCGTTGTGGTCCTTGAGCAGCGGCGATCCGGACTGAAGCCCGAAGATCACCGGCTGATTCCACTCGTTGGTCGGCAGGTAGATGGCGTAGCGGTCCGGGCCCACGTTGCGCTTGATGGCCCGCATCGCGCGGAGCCAGTCCGCCCAGTTGGTGGGAAAGGCCTCGTACCCGGCCTGTTTCAGGATGTCCTTGCGGTAAAACACCAGGCGGGTATCCACGTACCACGGAATGCCGTAGACCTGACCGTCGAGGACATTGGTCCGCCAGATCCCGGCGAAATAGCGGGTCGAGTCGAGCGTGCGGGAGGCCGCGACCATCGAATCGAGCGGCACCAGCGCATGGAGCGCGGAGAATTCCGGGATCCAGGTGTTGCCAATCTGGGCGACATCGGGCGAAGCCCTGCCGACAAAGGCGGTGAGCAGCTTCTCGTGGGCCGCGGTCCAGGGAATCTGCTGTACCCGGACCCGGATGTTGGGGTTCTCCTGTTCGAAGTCCTTGAGCAGCTGGGCGACGACTTCGCCCTCGCGGCCCAGCCCCCAGAAGCGCAGCGTCACGATCTGATCGGGGTTGGCTGTCGACCTGCACCCGAGGCCGACTACCAGCAACAGCAATCGCGAAAACGCGAAAACGCGAAAGGGCGAAGAGAAGCTCACAGCAATTCTCTCTCTGATATCACTTGTTAGGAGATGCCAAATCATATTCGTCAGTGCCGTTCATCAGACACTTCTGCGTGTCACTCTTTCTATCGCGAAAGAGCGAAAGGGCGAAGAGAAACTATCGGTTATCCTGTTTCAAACATCAGTTGACCGTAGATGCCAAGTCATGTTCGCGCTTTCGCTCTATCGCGTTTTCGCGATGAAAAGCGTGAAGCTCGAGAATACCATACGCACGCATTCGCATCCTAAGGCGCCCCATCCAGCCAGCCACCGCTGAACCCGGCCCGCCGCAGGCCGGTGATGATGTACGGCGATTTCCTCATGAATTTCCACACCAGCCCGGTCCGGTAGTTCTCCAGCATCGCGACGATCGGCCCCTCATCGATGCCGAGGTAGTCGTAATCGAACCAGCCGACCCCGGAAACCACATGGCCCTGGGGGACCGGGGTGCTAGCGGTGAAAGTAGGGTTGAAGGCGTCGACAAACCCGTACTGGCCAAACAGCGGGTCGCCGTACTGCTCCCGCATCGCGACCAGCGCCGGAATCACGATCTCCGGCGCGAACACGATGGAACCCGCGGCGGCGGTCGGAGCCAGGGTGCCGTCATCCCGGATTTCATTGAAGCTGGCGCCGCGCGCCGAGTAGGTGAAGAAGAGCCGCATGCGGCCGGCGAGAAAGAGCGAGTCGTCCACCGGCCCGTCGGAGGCGGTGAGTCCCCAGACGTTCTTGCTGTAGCCGGTCCACTGCCCCGGATTCGCGATGGCATATTCCCGCTGCGACACCGTCGCTCGGCGGGAGTTCTCGAAGTAGTCGATGCCCTGTCCCCGCATATACGGGTCCTGTATCCCACGGAAGTCCACCCAGATGTGGGAGTACTGGTGGCCGAAGAGCGGCGCGAAGCCGAGGTGCGGCTGGCCGTAGAAAGTGCCCCACTGGTATTGCGAGCTCCATACACTCCACGCCGCCGGAGTCACGGGATGCGTGGGCGACCCTAACGCCAGGAGGTACACGATCATCGCCTCGTTGTAGCCCCGCCAGTCCCAGTCGTGGAACCCCTGTTCCGGCGTCCATCCCATGGCAATACCCGGCGGGCGGGGCTGGGCCCATTGCCAGTCGGCGGTGCGGTAGAGCGAATCGGCAATCTGGCGGATCTCGGTCTCGCCCGGGTCAGTTCCGTCGAAGTATTCCCGGCAGAAGAGAACGCCGGCCAGGAGCAGGGCGGTGTCCACCGTGGACAGCTCCACGGTCTGGAAGCGGAAGCCGGTGCCGGGTTCCAGGAAATGGTAGAAGAAACCCTTGTAGCCGGTCACACCGGTGGGGCCAGTTCCCTCGGGCGCATCCCGGAAAAATCGGAGGGTGGTGAGCACCCGGTCACGCGCCTGGGCCCGGGTGATGTATCCCCGCTCGACCCCGACCGGGTACGCGGTCAGCGCAAACCCGACGGCCGCGATGCTGGAGAACGAAGGCGTGGGCCAGCGGTCCGGCGTGAGACCGTTGGCGGGATCGGTGCGTTCCCAGAAGAAGGCGAAGGTACGCTGGCCCAGGGTGTCGAGAAACGCGCGTTCCCGGGGGGAAATCGGATTGGGGCCAGCGGGGGAATTGCCGTTCCCGCTGCAGGCGGCGAGCGCGAGACAGAGGAAGAGCGTCGAGAGAACCGGGAGGCGCCGTGCGTCTGGTTTCATGCGGGACTCGGCAGTGCGGGCGGAAGAACTACGGCGACCGACCCGAGTGGGCCGGCCGCCGTTGAAAGATACTGCGCAACAGCTAGAAGTCGTACTCCGCACCGATCTGGAACCTGCGCGGATCGCTGACCACGCACGACGGGTCGCCAAAATTGGTATCGGTGCGGTTCCCGGTGTTGTAGCAGCCCAGGTTGTCGTGGTTGAAAATGTTGAACGCGTCCAGCGTGATCCCGAGCTGGGTGCCTCTGAACCCTGGGAAGTCCTTACGGAGCCGGAGATCGACCGACCGGTAAGGGAAGGTACCGGGGACCGTGAATGCGCCGCGCTCAAACTGGTTTCCGGTGGTGCCGGAGCCGCAGAACCGCGCCGGGCAGCCGACGTCCTGGCGGAACTTCCCACCCAGGGTGATCAGGCCGCTGAACTGGACGCCATAGAGATAGGGAACGTCGGTGATGAAGTTCGCGACGACCCGGACCTTTTCGTCGTTCGCCGAATGTTTCGGAATGTTCTGGGTATTGGGGAATGCGAAGGGAGCCGAGCCGCCCAGGTCGTTGAACGAGTCGAGGCCCTCCAGCGAGCGGACCGCATAGGTGAACGCGAGACCGGCTCCCCAGCCGAAGTTCTCGCTGGAGCGACGATACGGGCGGTCGACCTGGATCAGCAACGCGTCATACCATGTCTTGGCGCTGTTACTGGAGAAGATGATGTTGCTGAACCCGTGGGCACCGATGTTGAAACTGGTGCAGCAGGAGCCATCGGGGTTCAATCCGAACTGGGCCCAGTTGAGGGTCACCTGGTCCACGCCCCGGACACCGGCATAGGTCACCGAGACCGCCATGCTTCCGAACAGCCGGCGCACGCCAAGGTTCCACTGCTTGGACTTCGGCACCTTCATCTTGTTGTCGATCAGCCAGGCCTCAGGCGTGCCGAACGTGCCGACCAGCTGGTCGAGTACGGCCCGGTCAGCCGTGAGGTAGGAATCCTGCCAGTCGACCTCGCCCGGACCCGCAGGCATGCCGGGCGCAGGGAACCTGATCGTGTATGTCGGGTGCGTCAGCTTCAGCGTCTCGTCCACCGAGATGTCGAACAGGGACCGGTCGTAGTAAATACCGAAACCGCCAAAGACCGTCGTCTTGTTGTCCCGGTCCAGGGCGTAGGAGAATCCGAGCCGGGGCTGAAACGCCCCATAGAATCGCTTCCGTTGACTGCCGTCGCTGATATACCGGGTCAGATCGAGCGGGGTGGGAAATGAGTCGTTGTAGATGGCCAGAGTATCCACCACGTTCTGCGGTGTCACGTAACCCGTGTTGAACATGTTGCTTTCGAAGTCCCACCGGATACCGAGATTCAGCGTGAGCCGGGAGACCGGGCTCCAGTCGTCCTGGAGATACAGGCCGAGCTGGGTGTTTTTCTTGTTGAGATTGGGATCGCCGGTGCCGTAGTTCAGCTCGAAGGGATGCTCGTAGTTGTAGGCCGCATTATAGAGGAACCGGGGCGTGCCATCGTTGTCTTTCACGATGTCGTAGGCCACGAGATCCGCGCTCGCTCCGACCTTCAACACGTGGGATCCCGCCCAGTGGAAACCGTTGTACGTCAGATCGTTCCGAATCCCCAGCCGCTTCTGGATGAAATCCTGGGTGCTCCGGTTGCTGCCGATGTTATAGTCGCCACCGGGGACCTGGAACAGCCGCAGCGGCATTCCAGATTCGTTGGGACTCGGATTCCGCCGAAAGCGGGAGTAGTCCACTTTGGTTTCGTTGAGCCATTCCCCGGCGAAGTAGTTGTGACGGAGCTGCGCGATCGTCACATTTTGCCGGAAGTTCACGGCTTCCGAGAAGGCGTTGAAGCCGGCGCCGCAGCAGGGACCGAAATCACGGACATCGGTCTCGTGCCGGTTATTGAAGCTGAATTCAGCGGTTTGCCTGGGTGAAAGCGCGTAGGTCAGCTTGCCGAAGAACAACCGCTCCCGGAAAGGAGACGCGAAGTTGCCGTTGTATTGCATGAGGTTGACGGTGTCCAGCGCGGGGAATCCCGTGGGCGGTGCAAAAGCCACCCGGTTCTCCCGAGTCTGCCGATTGAGTTCGAAGGACCCGAAGAAATGCAGCCGGTCCCGGATGATGGGGCCTCCCACGCTCCCGCCCGCCAGATACCGGGTGTACTCCGGTTTCTTGAAGAGGGAGTCGGCGCGCTGAAATGAGTCGAGGGCGACGAGCCCCTTGTTCTGGTAGGTCAGAAACGCGCTTCCCGCCCATTCATTCCCGCCCGAGCGAGTAGTCGCCGTGATGACCGCGCTCGAAGCCTTCTGGTATTCGGCCTTGAAGTTCTGGCTGATGACCCGGTACTCCTGAATGGCATTGCGAGGAAATGGATTTCCCCGGCTCGCGTCCTGTCCGCTGACGCCGCCGCCGGTCACATCATTCTTCAGACTGGTTCCGTCGATGAAGATATTGACCGAGCTGGGCGCCTGGCCACCGGCCGAAAAGGTCCGCGAGTTTCCGTTGATCCGGTCTTCGGACACGGTGATGCCGGGAGCCAACGCCGCCAGGTCGAGAAAGTTCCGGCTCGGCGTGGGCAGCCGCTCGATCTGCTGCTCGGTCACGTTGGTCGCGACCTCGGACGTCCGGGTTTCCGTCGGTGGCGCCGCGATGGTGATCGCCTCCAGCTCGATGGTGCGGGAGGAGAGCCGGAAGTTGACGATCAGGGACTGGCCGATGCCGACTTGAATCCGCTGGGTCTGGGCTCCCATCCCGACCAGGCGGACGGTGAGGTCGTAGGTCGAAGGCACCAGGCCCGGCAGGTTGTACGCTCCCGTTGCCCGGGTCGTAGTCTGCCGCTCCGCACCGTTGGAAATGTTTCGGGCCAGAACGTCGGCTGCTTCGACGACTCGGCCGGTAGAATCAGTGACCAGACCGCTGATGCTGCCGGTCGAATTCTGCGCGAGCATCGCGCTCGAAAGCAGCGGCACCAGCATGATCCCGGCAAGCCAGGCGCCGCAGCGTCTCACGAACAACTGGATCCTCATAACGGTCTCCGTGGTGAAAATGGGCACCTCAGGATCCGCAGGACCGCCGCACCACCAGTGCGGTGGGGACGATCTCGCGGCGAATCTCCCTCCCATCGGGATGCTGAATCGCTCCCAGCAGGAGGGTGGCCGCGCGGGCACCAAGCGCACTGATGTCCACGTGGACCGAAGACAGCGGCGGCTCGACGTAGCGAGCCATGGGAATGTCATCGAAGCCGGCGACGGCAACGTCCTCCGGCACCCGGAGTTTCGCTTCGCGGAGCGCCGACAGCGCGCCCACCGCCATGGCATCGTTGAAGGCGAAGATCGCGGTCGGTCGGGAGCGGAGCCGGGCCAGCCCCGCGGCGGCTTCATAGCCGGAGCCTTCGCTGAAATCCCCGGCGGCTTCCAGCTCCGGCTCCGCGGGCAGCGCCGCGTCGCGGAGTGCGGCCCGATAGCCGCGCAGCCGCTCCGAAGCGTCGTAGTTCCAGTCCGCCCCCCTGATGATCGCTATCCGCCGGTGGCCCTGGGTGATCAGGTGCTGGACCATCGCGTAGGCGCCCTCGTAGTTCGCCAGATTGATCGCGTCGTGGCCGTTGGTATCGCCGGCGCAGTTCACCAGCACCACGGGGAATCCTGCCGGCAGCTGGGACGCGATGGTGGCCACCCGGATATCGGGAATCATCAGGATCAGCCCATCCACCCGGCCCCACATGGAGCGCAACATCGTTTCGAGCTCATGGTGGTCGGAGTGAGAGCTGGAAACGATGACGTGATACCCTTCGCGCCGGGCGGCCTGGTCGATGCCGCGGATCACTTCGGAGAAGAACTCGCCGTACAGGTCGGGAAGCAGGACGCCCAGGGTCGAGGTCCGATTGGTGATGAGGCTCCGGGCGGCGCCATGGGGTCGGTAGCCGAGCCGGCTGGCTACGTCGAGCACGGCTTGGCGGGTGCCGTCGGCCACCAGCACGCTGTGGTTCATGACCCGGGATACCGTAGCGACGGAAACCCCTGCCTCGCGGGCGACATGTTTGATTGTTGCATTCCGGGCCATTTTTGAACGCTGACGTGGGAGCAGCCTGGCCAAAACGGATGTGATCGTTTCAAAGCGGGACTGTAGGAAAACTGATATGTAAACGTTTACATTTGTCTCGATTCTGTCAAGAGCTAGCGCAGATTAGTGGATTGAAGGGATTGAAGGAATTGAAGGAATTGAGAGGATTGAGGGAATGAACTGAACGGGTCGAGAATACTGATATCGCGTTATGTTGCCGCAAGTCGATTACCTCACTTCCTTCAATTCTCAATTCCCTCAATTCCTATGTGCCTCGTCACCGTCAACGCCCATGGCCCCCTGCGCATCGAAGGCGACTTCACCATCGTCGACGCCGAAGGGCGGCCGCTCGATCTCAAGGGCCGCACCAGCCTCGCCCTCTGCCGCTGCGGCGCATCAAAGCACAAGCCGTTTTGTGATGGGACCCATAACACGGTGAACTTCCGGAGCATCGTGACGGGAGACGTGACAGGTGACAGGTGACAAGTGACAAGTGACAAGTGACAAGTGACAAGTGACAAGTGACAAGTGAC
>JBDTTZ010000177.1:0-3199 GCA_040008015.1 Gemmatimonadota bacterium | reverse complement strand
ATGGCTGATGGCTGATGGCTGATGGCTGATGGCTGATGGCTGATGGCTGATGGCAAGATAAAAAGAAGCGGCCCCCTTGCGAATGCAGGAGGGCCGTTTTCCATGCGTAGATCTGCTATCTGCTATCTGCTATCTGCTATCTGCTATCTGCTATCTGCTAGTACGCGTCCGACCAGTCGACGGCAGACTCCTTCTTGCAGCGCTGGCACATGAGGAGCGTCGGCTGGCCCTCGAAGTCCTGGCGCTCCCGGCAGTGGGGACAGACGGCGTAGCGCGGGAGCGGGGACTGTCCCCCGAAGGTCGGCCGCATGACGCCGGCGCGATTCACCACGCACCATTCCGCCGGTGCCTCGTTGCGCACTTCGACATCCACCCGGCTCACCCGCACCGGGCGACTATCCACCTGCACCACCACGACGTGTCCGTCCGGCGTCTTCTCGAGAATAGGGTACCACGCCCCGCGCCGAAGTGTGTCTCCGGTGCGGCTGGTGGAGCGGGCCCAACCTAGAGTAGACATAGAGCGGGAAGAATAGCACTCCTGAGGCTGGGGCGGCTAGGGGAGGCCGCGGAATTACGGGATGACCTGGACGCTGTCCACGTAGTAGTTGGTGGTCCCGAAACATTCGCTGGGCACACCGCGGTGCTCGGTGTAATGCAGTTTGACCCGGCTCCCGATGGCGTCCGCGAGGTGTTTCGCCGAGCTGTCGTCGCGCACACTGAAGCTCCAGATGGTCGGGGCTACGCCTGGGACCGACGTCATCGCCAGCTCGCCCTCCCAGGTCTTGCACACGTACCCCTTGTGGGAAAATTTCTGAAGGATCCCGGCGCGAAAGCCGTCCGAATAACTCCAGTTGAGCACCAGCACGGTATAGAGGGCAAACAGGACGACCGGAGACAGCAGGACCAGGACCAGGACCAGCTTGGTCCGGGTCCGCCATCCGCGGGGTGAAGGCGCGGACGTTTCAGCATCACTGGTTGGGTCGGTCATGGGGATAGAAGATACGAAATGTGAACCGGCAATGCGACCGGTCCTAGTCGGCTGACCGAATCGTCCGGATGTTGGTCGAAAAAGTGAGCCCCTTCCCCACGGCGATGACCCACCCGGCGCCTTCGACGTCGGTCGCGAAGCGGCGCGCCAGGTCAATGCGGATCGCCTCCACCCCGGACGCCCGGCTGGCTCCGAGCCTGACGCCGATGCCGGCATCCCAACCGGTCCGCCGGGTTGAGCCGTCATACCAGGCGCCGCCATAGTCCACGAATCCCGCCAGGCCGATCCCCACCAGCTGCCAGAGCTCTTCCTTCACGACGTAACGATACTCCGCCGTGGAGTAGAAAGTGCGATCGCCGGTGAAGGCGTGGGAGCGAAAGGCGCGGGGCCCGGAGCCCAGCCCCAGGTCGAACTCCTGGCCGCTCAGCGGCTGCTTGAGCCATCCGGCGTCGCCGTGGGCGATGAAGGTGTGGCGGGTGCCCGGTTGCAGCACCAGGGTCCCGGCCACTACCACCGATCCCGAGTCCAGCCCGTTGCGATCGTACAATCCATCAGCCAGCAGGTCAGCAAACAGGAAGCCGGCGCCGAACGAGGTCCCGGTCTTGGCCTGGATCTGCGGCGCGATTCCATCACGCTGGTAGTTGAACGCCCTGGGGGCGGCGATCAGTCCGATCCGCACCAGCGTGCTGATATCCACATCCTCTTCCCGGCCGAAGCCCTGGTAGGAGCGGGTCAGCATGTAACGCCCTCTCCGCCACTCCACGAAGGGGCCCGCGGCGTAGGTGGCCTCGTCGGGAGTGGAGAAGGCGGAGGCAGACTCACGGCGGTACCGATCCTTGCGGAACTGGGCCGAGATCCCGGCGCGGAGGTAGCCGCGATCGGAGGCGCGAATCGCCACGGCTCCCTCGACTTTCAGCAGCTGGTAGTCCCGCCTGACGCTGTCCGACGCCACCCGTTCCCCCTCGAAGAACCGGAGGATCCGCTCGTTGCGGTCGTCGTACAGGAAGAGCAGGCTGTTGCGGGAGCTCTGCGCGTAAAACGGTTTGCCGACCAGTGCGGAAAATCGCCGGCCATCGGAGCGGTCCTGGAAAATGGTTCCCAGCCGCAGGCTGGGCCAGATGAACCGGGGCTGAAGGAAGCCGAACGAGGTGCTGGTGCGATCCACCGAGTGGCGGTACCGCACGGAGGCCTGCGTCGCCGTCCCCAGCACGTTGTCTTCGATGAAGGCGATGGTGTAGTCGGCCTGGCCTCCGGTGCTCTTGAAGCGGTAATCGGGACGGGTGCTCCAGCCGTCGGAAGTCTCGACCCGGAGCGTCAATCCCGAGTCGCCGTGCACGGTGTCGACCACCACTCGCCGGAAGATGCCCAGGGCGCGGAGGTTTCTCGCCGTTTCGGCGGCGGCCGCGGAGTCGTAGATCTCGCCGGGGCGCAAGAGGATTTCCCGGCGCACGACTGAGGCGCGGGTCGTGATATGCAGCCGGTTGGCGAGGCGGAAAAGCCAGTTGTGGGCTTCGGTAGAGTCGAAGACATCGTTCCGCCGGATCTCCACGGCGCGGACCACCGCCGGCGCCGAGTCTCCCGGGGTTTGCGCCCCGGCGGAGACAGGCAGCAGAAGCAGTATGGCGGCGGTGGGCCCGCGGAACGACAGACCGTGCTCCAAGTGATGAGGGGTGGGGAATTTAACCGGCTGCGGTTTGTGGCGCCGTCACGCGCTTTTGGGGTTACCGCAGACACTGAACGGGAACCGATATTCCCCATTATGGGGGCGGAGGCCTCGCCGCGTCGCCGGTAATCTCAGCTAGAGCAACTCGGCGACGCTGGCCAGAATCCGGTCCGGCACGATACCCGAGCTGGCCAGCTGATCCTCCTGGAACTTCCCGGTGCGCACCAGGTAGGCGGCAAAGCCGGCCGCTTGAGCACCGGCGATGTCCCCGTGAAGATCATCCCCTACCATCACGATCTCGTCTCGCCGAGTGCCGGCCGGCAGTTGCAGGCTCTCCACCGCCCCATCAAAGAATGCTGCGCTCGGCTTCCCCGCGACCCGCGCTTCCACCTGGGCCGCATATTCCAGCGCGGCCACGAAGGGACCGGCATCGAGCGTGAGGCCGCGCTCGGTCATCCAGCAGCGATCCCTGGACAGGGCGATCAACCGGGCCCCGTTGAGAAGCGCGGTGAACGCCTGCTGCAGGAGGTCGAAGGACCAGCCGTCCG
>JBDTTZ010000176.1:0-6226 GCA_040008015.1 Gemmatimonadota bacterium | reverse complement strand
TCGATGTGGGCCATCTGCCGGCCGCGATACATCATCGTCACCTTGACCTTGTTGCCGTCGACCAGGAATTCCCGGGCGTGCCGGGTCTTGAAATCAAAGTCGTGATCGTCGATGCCAGGACGAAATTTTACTTCCTTGAGCAGAATGATGTGCTGCTTCTTCTTCGCCGCCCGCGCCGCCTTCGCCTCTTCGAACTTGAACTTGCCGTAGTCCATGATCTTGACCACCGGCGGCCGCGCCATCGGCGCCACTTCTACCAGGTCCAACCCGCGTTCTTCGGCGGCTGCGAGGGCCTGGTCAATCGGGAGAACTCCGAGCTGTTCCCCGGTGTTGGTAATGACGCGCACTGGACTGATCCGAATCTGACGATTGACCCGGACTCTTTTTTCCCGCTCGTTTGAGGACAGCGCCACCTCCCGGCTTGGAGAAAAGAAAAACGGACACCCGAAACCCGGATGTCCGACAATGCCCCCACGAGGCGGCGATCGCCCAGGGAGCCTGCTTCGGACCCGGTCACGCGCTCAGGCCTTGGAGGCCGGCGGTTGGAGGGTGGGGACCCCAAGGGTCCCGCTTCAAGACTGCGTGGAGAAGATAACCAGGCGAGAGGCTGGATCCAAGGGGCCTAAGCTACGCGGTTACAACGTCCTGAAGGGCCACCTGTTTGCCGTCCATCACTGCCCGGCCGGAGGCCACCGCCGGATCGTGCTCGAACACCAGCCGCCAGCCCTCCGCGGCCGCCCGCGCCATCAACGCCCGCTTGCTCTCCAGGGTCCGGAGCGGCTCCAGGTCGTACCCCATGATCCAGGGCAGCGGCAGGTGGGCCGCGGTCGGCATCACGTCGGCCAGGAAGACGGCGGTCTCGCCCCGGTCCTGGACCAGGATGGATTGATGGTAGGGAACGTGGCCCGGGGTCTGGTGGGACCAAATCCCGGGAAGAATCTCCTCGTCGCCTTCCAGGAATCGCCACTTCCCTGCCCGGCTCACCGCTTCCCAGTTGTGCGGGATATAGCTCGCCCGGGTGCGCTCGTTGGTATGCTCGGCGAACTCCAGCTCGCCCTTCTGCACCACGTAGGTCGCATTGGGAAAGGTGAGCTCGACCACCGCAGGGTCGCTCGCTCCGCCCGCTTCTACCGTCGTACCGTCGTACCGTCGTACCGTCGTGTTTCCGCCGGCATGATCAAAATGCAGATGGGTATTGATGACCCACTTCACTTCATCGGGTTTGTATCCGATCTCCAGCAGCGCGTCCTCCAGCCGGGTCCCGCCGCCGATGCCCGCGTTCTCCACTCCATAGATGTCCATGAACTTGGCGTCTTCCTTGTTCCCGAGGCCGGTGTCGATCAGCACCAGGCCGTCGGGATGCTCCACCAGCAGGCAGCGCATCGCGAGGGGAATCCGGTTTCGCTCGTCCGGAGCGATCCGCTTGGACCAGAGCGCCCGGGGCACCACCCCGAACATGGCACCACCGTCCAGCCTCTGTTTGCCGCCTTCCAGCGTAAAACAGCGAAGGTTACCGACGTGAAAGGAGTGAACGGTCACGACCAGATCTCCCGGAAGCGGCGCCGAGGCATGGTACTGATGGCCACCAGGTCGTCCACCGTCGTGGCGCCGCGATCGCCGGCGAGCTGGATCAGGTGATTCAGCAACTGGGCGGTCACCAGCGCGTCACCGCAGGCCCGATGCCGCGCCTGGTTCTCCCAGCCGAACCAGTGGGTCAGCGCATCCAGTCCGCAGGACTGCACCCCGTTCACCAGCCGTCGAGCCAGACGCACCGTGCAAAGCCGGGGACCTGAGAGCACCAGGTCGCGGCTGCGGCGCAACTCGGCGTCCACGAAGTTCCAGTCGAACCGGGCGTTGTGGGCGACAAAAATCCGCCCCGACAACGCCGCCAGCACCGCGTCGCTCACCTCGGCGAAGCGCGGCGCCCGGGCCACCATCGCGTTGGTGATCCCGGTGACCGAGGTGATGCTGGGCGGGATGTAGCGCTCCGGATTGACCAGCGAATCGAAGGCGACCTCGACCTTCCCTCCGCTCACCACCACCACGGCGATCTCGGTGATCCGGTCGTCGGAGCGGGAACGCACGCCGGTGGTTTCCACGTCCACCACGGCGAAGGTGCAGTCGGCCAGGCGCGGAGTCTCCCGGGCGGAGGTGACCACGGCCCAGCGGCCATCGGCGAGCTGCCGCACCCGCGGATCGGCCCCGAGCAGGGCGATGGCGAGCCGTTCGGCGATGACGGCGGAAACGGTGGCGAGACCAAGGATGTCGCGCGCCAGCTCGAGAGCGGTCTTCGGGCCGCCGAACATGTGGTCCAGGGCGCGATCGCCGAGGGTGCGGTCGGGGTGGAAGTTGAGTCCGATCAAGGCGTCGTGAAGATGATGAGGTAGATGGTTGGGTCCCTCCCCGGCGAAGCCGCCGACTTATCCTGGCCGGCGGTCATTGCGAGCGAGCGCGAACGCGCGAGCGAAGCAATCTGGTTGATGAAACCAACAAGGAACTTACCCGCTCTGGGTGAATACTGATGTTCATTCCCCGCCAGATGATCGAAACCAACCTTCCAGAGAGCAGCTGTCCAAGATTGCTTCGCTCGCGCGAAGCGCTCGCTCGCAATGACTCTGCGGTGGATTCAGATTCGGCTTCGCCGGGTCGGGGCTTCTCTAGATCGGATCCCGCTTGAGCGGCAGCGACATACACCTCGGCCCTCCCCCTCCGCGCACCAGCTCGCTTCCTTCGATCGTAATCACCGTGCGCTGCCCCGCGGCCGGCACGTCGCCGCTGGCGAGAACTTCGCTGCCCGGCACCACCCGGAAGCCGGCATTTGCCAGCTCGCCCAGGGTGCCCTCGTTGCGCTGATAGCTGAGAATGACGCCGGGAGCCACGGTGAGAAAGTTGCACGCGCTGCCCCACTGTTCCCGCTCCTGGGTGGGCCGGTGGGAGCCGCCGCAAAAAATCGGCTCCAGCGGGATGTTCACGGCCTGGAGCGCGGCGAAGAAATTGGGCATCTCCCGGACTCCCGCATTGCCCTTCTTGCGATGCAGCACAGCCAGCCGCTCGGGACCCGCGAAGTAGGGCGGATAGATCACGCAGAGATCGCGGTCCACCTGGCTAAACAGCATGTCCAGGTGAATCGCCGTCGGCTCCTTGGGCATCACCACCACGATGACGTCGGTCACCTTTCCCCTGGAGAATACCACGTCGCACAGCTGGTCCAGCGCCGCCGGCGTGGACCGCTCGCTGAAGCCCAGGACCAGCAGGTCGTCCCGGAGGACGTGGACGTCTCCGCCTTCAATAGTGTAGTTGCTGCGCTTCTCCTCGGACCCATCGTAGAGAATCCCGGCGTTGCTCAGGCTGGGGTGGAACCGGAACAGCGCCTTGACCAGGAGCTCCTCGGTCCAGCGGACCCCGTAGCGCATCGAGCCGACCACGCCGTGCTGGCCAACGACGAAGCCGATATCCCGGGGGAAGAACAGGTTGGGCAGCGGCGGGAAAACATATCCCGCCTCGTTCAGGCTCTTCGCGATCGGCCCTGACTCTTCCTCCACCCCTTCGATCAGCATCTTCACAATCGCCTCGGCCGGCAGCTTGCTCAGCGTCTGGGCCAGCACGTCGGAGGGGATCACGTCCATGGTCTTGGTGATGACGAACTCGCGCGCCTCCGGCTGGCTCAGCACCTGGGTCAGCAGGTCACCGACCTGGTGCACCTCGCTGAACAGCGCCAGCACCGAGCAGAACTTGCGGTGCTCCCGCTGCGCGATGTCGAGGTCGATGATGTCGTCGTAGAGATAGTCTTCCCGGGTCCCGGGCGTGACCGCTTCCAGCTCGGCACCTGGGGTGTGGACGAGGACCGATCGCAGCCGACCGATTTCAGAGGTGATGTCGAGGGAAGTCATAGAAGCAATGTAACAAGTGACATGTAACAAGTGACAAGTGTAGGACCGCCGGTCCTCGAAACCTGTCACTTGTCACTTGTTACTTGTCACTTGTCACTTGTCACTTGTCACTTGTTACTTGTCACTTGTTACTTGTCCCTATCGGTTGGTCAGGGCGTAGCTCAATGCCTCCAGTTCCAGCGCGAGGTTTACGTTCTTGACCGCCACATCGTCCGGCACCGCCAGCTGCACCGGGGCAAAGTTGAGGATGGCCTTGACACCGAGTTTGACGATCCGATCAGCCAGCTCCTGGGCGACATCAGCGGGAGTGACGAGGACGGCGATGTCGATCGACTGTCCCCGGATTCCCGACTCCAGGCCGGCGATGTCGCTGACCTCGACTCCGTTCCACTGCTTCCCGATCTTGGCGGGATCCACGTCGAAGATGCCGACGATCTCGAACCCCCGCTTCTGAAAGCCGCGGTATTGCACCAGGGCGCTTCCGATCTTGCCGGCGCCCAGCAGGATCACCCGGTATTGCCTGCCGAGTCCGAGGATTTCACGGAGTCGGCCGGCGAGCTCGGGGACGGCGTAACCCAGGCCGCGTTTGCCGAAGGAGCCGAAGAAGGAGAGGTCTTTGCGGACCTGGGCCGACGTCGTGCCTCCGCGCAGCGCCAACGCGTCGGAGCTGACCGTGGCGATGCCCTGGTCCTCGAATTCTTCGAGAAACCGGAGGTAGAGAGAGAGGCGGCGAACGGTCGAGTCGGCGATCTTGCGCATGAGACTTTGTGAAATGATTCACAAATCTATTTCGCAGGACGAACCGAGGCAACACTTACCCGCTCAGGACGGTGAACAGCCGGACGAGGTCCGCGGGCGACAACTCCTGGGGACGGATGGTTTCGGCAAGGTCGGCTCGGGCCACGATGGCCCGAGCCGATTCTATTGAGAGCCCGGTCAACTCCCGCACCCCGCGCAGCAATTGTTTCCTCCGAAATCCAAACAACCCCACCACCATCCGCCGGAACCCGGCCACGTCCCGGTCGGGGACGAGCGGCCGTTCCAGCGGCGTCAGCCGAAGCACCGAGGAATCCACCTTGGGCGGGGGCGAAAAGGCGCCGGCCGACACGTTGAACAGCCGCTCGACCCGGGCCACCGCCTGGACCCCGACGCTCAATGCCCCGTACTCCGCGCCCCCCGGCTTCGCCGCGACCCGCTCGGCGACTTCCTTCTGGACCAGGAAGACCACGACCCGCGGGCGCGGCGGGGTAAGCGCCTTGTCGATCAGGGGTGACGTGATGTTGTAGGGGATATTACCGATGACCGCGAAGGGACCGCCGGTGAGTACGTGCCAGTCCAGCTCCAGCGCATCGCCTTCGATGATCGTGACTTCGGGAACATCGCGCACCAGTACCGGGAGCAGCTCACGATCCTTCTCGATGGCAACCACCCGCACGCCCCGCTTTACCAGCTCCCGGGTCAGTGTTCCCCGCCCCGGCCCGATCTCCAGGATCGTCTCGTCCGCGTGGGACCCGAGTGCGGCGGCAATCCGGGCGAGGATTCGGGGATCGAAGAGGAAATGCTGGCCCAGCGATTTCTTGGGCATGAAACGCTACCGCTTCAACGCGGATAACCGTCGAAACGCGCCGATGGGCTCCGCTCGCTCAGCACCATCATGACCTGGGGCAAACAACCTGCCACGGATCAACACTGAAACAAACGGATTGCCGCCTTGCCGACCCAAGGCCAATACCGGTACGACCAGGAGTTTTTCTTTCATTGGAACCGCGCCACAGAACTGACAACGTAGAAAAAGCGATCCGTTCGTTTCGGTGCGTTACTCGCGGTGAGCCGTTTCGTCACTGGACTAATCCGCGCGTTTCAGCGTAGATCGTTGAAGCGGTAGCGTCCTGCCAAGCTCAAACCCTCATCACCAGCAGGGTGCGATCATCGGTCGGGGTGGCGGTCCAGGTATCGGCTTCGGAGAACACGCCCTCGACGATCTGCTCCATCGGCAAATGCCGGCGGGCCACGATTGCCTCGAGCAGGCGAGGCTCACCAAACGGCTGACCGTCCGCATTGCGGGCCTCGACCAGTCCATCGGTCCAGAGGCAAAGCAGGTCGGATCCCTTATGCCACAGGATGTCCCGGCGCTCGATGCTACCCCGGGCCGCCAGCCCCAGGGGCGGCGCCGTGGTTTCCAGCCGCTCGGGATCGCCCACGGCGGGGATCCGGAAGGCGTGAGGATGGCCGGCGCTGGCGTAGACCAGGTGGCTCCCATCGGGGTCGAGGACTCCGTAAAACACGCTCAGGTACATCTCGGTGGAGCTGAGCTCGGTGCTCAGGCTGTCGAGCAG
>JBDTTZ010000175.1:0-3633 GCA_040008015.1 Gemmatimonadota bacterium | reverse complement strand
TCACTCCGTCTTCGACCGTGTCCGCTATGCCGCCGACCCGCCGGGCCAGCGGCACGGCGCCGTAGCGCTGGGCCCGCATCTGGGCCAGGCCGCAGGGCTCGTAGAGCGAGGGCATGAGATACACGTCGGCGCCGGCCATGAGCCGGTGCTCGATCTTCTCGGTGAAGCCGAGGTGAACGCTGATCCGCTCGGGCCAGCGGGCGGCGTAGTGCTTGAGCATCGCCTCGTAGCGGGGCTCGCCCACGCCGAGAAAGATGAACTGGGCTTCCAGCATGAAGAGGGTGTAGTCGCCGACGATCAGCTCCAGCCCCTTCTGCGACGTCATCCGCGCGGTCATCACGAAAAGCGGCATCCGCTGCCGCTGCGGCAGGCCAAAACTGCGCTGCAGCGCCGCCTTGCAGCGCTTCTTGCCGCGCAGGTCCTCCTTCGAATAGCGGGAGGTGATGACCTTGTCGGTCGCCGGGTTCCACTCCTCGAAATCGATACCGTTGATAATCCCGGTGAACCGGTTCCGCAGCGCGGTGAAGACGTCGTGCAGGCCGAAGCCGCCCTTGATGGTGCGCAATTCGTGCGCATGGGTCGGGCTCACCGTGGCCGCGGTGTCCGCGAACATCAGGCCGCCCTTGAGGAAATTCATCCTCCCGTACCATTCCAGGTGGCGATAGGTGTACAGCTCCCAGGGGAGTCCCACGTCCGGCATGGTCTCCGACCCGAAGTGGCCCTGGAACCCGGCATTGTGCACCGACAACACGGTGCGCAGGCCGCGGTGGAACGCGCTGTCTCCGTACGCGGTGCGGAGGTAGATCGGCGCCAGGGCCGCGTGCCAGTCGTGTGCATGCAGGATCGCGGGAGAGCGGGCGACGCGAGGCAGGATCTCCAGCGCGGCCCTGGAGAAAAAGGCAAACCGGCGCGCGTTGTCGCCATAATCGGAGCCGCCTTCACCGTACAACCCGGCGCGGTCGAAATACTCGTGCTCGATGCAATAGACCTTGGGCCGGCCGGGTTCCGAGGGGATTCGGTACAGCCTGCCCTCTTCCAGGCGGGGTCCCACCTGCACGCTGAAGGGGTTCCCGACCCGTTCCAGGACGGCGCCGGTTTCCCGCACCGAGCGGTACAGCGGCATGATGACGGCGACCGGCGCGCCGGCCTTGGCCTGGTACGACGCCAGCCCCTCGACGGCCTCCGCCAACCCGCCGGTGCGGGCCAGCGAATCGTACTCGGCGGCGAGGTGCACCACGCCGACCGGGACGTTGTCTACCGTGCCAAGAGGAGAAACGGACATATCACGCCGTTGGTGGATCGTCCGGGGTGTCGTAGCCCCGGATCGCCTGGAGGTAATAATGGTCTACATACTGGCACACCATCCGCCGCGCGGTAAAGGCGCTTCCGGCCACCCGCATGGCATTCCGCATCCGCTCCACCCATCCCACCGGAATCCCCCGTTCATCCCTTGAGTAGTAGAGCGGGATGACCTGTTCTTCCAGCAGGGTATAGAAGTGCTCGGCATCGGCTTGGTCCGAGTCTTCGGTCGCGCCCGACTGGGAGATCGCCCATCCGTTGGTGCCATCGTAGCCCTCCGCCCACCAGCCGTCCAGAGTGCTGATCTGGGGGACCCCGTTGAGGGCCGCCTTCATGCCGCTGGTTCCGCTCGCTTCCAGCGGCACCTTGGGCAGGTTGAGCCACACGTCCACCCCCTGCACCAGGACATGGGCGATATGCATTTCGTAGTCTTCGATGAACGCGACCCGGCCCTCGAACTGGGGCTGCCGGGTGTACTGGTAGACCCGCTGCAGCACCTCCTTCCCCGGCTGGTCGGCGGGGTGCGCCTTCCCGGCGAAGACGATCTGGACCGGACGCCACGGATTCACCAGCAGCCGGCGCAGCCGCTCCGAGTTGCGGAACATCAGGTCGGCCCGCTTGTACGTTGCGAACCGCCGGGCAAAGCCGATGGTCAGCGCGTGCGGATCCAGCAGAGTGCCGGACCCGACGATGTGGGCGGCTTCCTTCCAGTACGTGGTCCAGCGGCGCCGCGCATCTTCCCGCATCGAATTGATCAGGGTTGACTTGAGCCGCTGGTGCAGGCGCCACAGCTCGACATCGTCCAGGGTCAGCAGCTTGTCCCAGAATCCCGGCTCCAGCGTGTTGACGTCCCAGCCCGGCCCCAGGTGTCGGTCCAGCAGCATCAGGATGGGCTTGGAGATCCAGGTGCCCGCATGTACCCCGTTGGTGATGTGGCCGATAGGCACCTGCTCCGCGGCGCGACCCGGCCAGAGATCCTTCCACAAATCGCGCGACACGTCGCCGTGAATCCGGGAAACACCGTTCACCCCGCGGGAGAGCCGGAGGGCCACCACGGTCATGTGAAAAGTGCCGTGGTCACGGACGGGATGATAGCCCAGCTGGAAGAACTCCTCCCGCGAGATGCCCATCTCCTCCCAGAACGGGCCGGTGCACTGCTCCACCTGCTCGGCCGAGAAGGAATCGTGGCCCGCGGGAACCGGGGTGTGAGTGGTAAAGATGCTCGTGTCGCGGACCCGGCGAATCGCGTCCTGGTAGCTGATTCCCGAGGCGATGTGCTCCCGGAGCCGCTCGACCAGCATGAAGGCGGCGTGGCCTTCGTTGGCGTGCCAGGCCCCCGGATCGAGGCCGACGGCGCGGAGCATGCGCACGCCGCCCACGCCGAGGATCCATTCCTGGCGCAAGCGGAGATCGAGCCCGCCGCCGTAAAGCTTGGAGGAAAGCTCCCGGTCCTGGGGATCGTTCTCCTCGAGGTTGGTGTCCAGCAGGTAGAGCGGGACCCGGCCCACCATCATCTTCCACGCGCCGACCAGGACCGGCCGGCCGAAGGTGCGGACGCTGGTGAGCCACGGTTCGCCCCCGGGGCCGAAAACCTGGACCAGTGGGGTAATCTGGAAATCGAATGCATCGTCCCGGTCCTCCTGCCAGCCGTCCGTGGAGAGGTGCTGGTCGAAGTATCCCCGGGTGTACATGAGCCCGACGCCCGCGAGCGGCACGCCGAGGTCGGAGGCGGCCTTGCAGTGATCGCCCGCCAGGATCCCGAGGCCGCCGGAGTAGATCGGCACCGAGTTGTGCAGTCCGAATTCGGCGCAGAAGTAGGCGATGGTACGTGGCGCCGGTTCCGAATGGTTCTGCTGGAACCAGGTGTGCTCGGTATGCTGTTCGCCCTCGGCCCAGGCGGCGAGCGCGTCCACCTTGCGGAGGAAATCTGGGTCAAGGGCCAGCTGCGACAACCGCCCCGGATCCACCCGGCGGAGGAGGTCGATCGGATTGTGCCGGGTCAGGTGCCAGAGCGGCTCGTCGATGGTGCGGAACAGCGCCCGGGCGTCGAGGTTCCAGCTCCAGGCGAGGTTGGTGGCAATCGGCGCCAGGGCCTCGATCCGGGTGGGCAGGAACGGGATCTTGTTGCGCAGTGGATTCATCTAGTGGACGAGCTTCTTGTACTTGATCCGGTGCGGCTGGTCCACGGCGGCGCCCTTGCGCCGCTTGTAGTCGGCGGCGTAGTCCTGGTAGTTCCCCTCGTACCACATCACTTCGCTGTCACCTTCGAACGCCAGGATGTGGGTGGCGATGCGGTCGAGGAACCAGCGGTCGTGGCTGATCACCACGGCGCAC
>JBDTTZ010000174.1:0-3358 GCA_040008015.1 Gemmatimonadota bacterium | reverse complement strand
TGCTCGCTGATGGCCTGGAGATAGTCGCGCTGGCCCGCGGTCTTGGGCGCGATGACCCGGCGCAATCCCGGCAGCACGATCTTCTGATCACCCCCGGCAACCGCTTCCACCGACTGGCCTTCCGCCGCGAAGCGGATAATGTCCTCGGGAGAAATCGACTCGCCCATGCGGGCCAGGTCGATCAGGCCCTGGACGACCGGCGTCGCCCGCTCGATCTGCTCCGTGGTGCCGCCCAGCGTCAGGGTGTCGCCCCGGAGCGAGACCTTTACGCCGAGCGTGCGCTGGAGCTCGACCAGGTTGCTGTCGTTGACGCCGGCGAGCAGCAGGGGATCGGCGCCCTCGGTCGAGATTCGGTGTTGCGATTCGTCAGCCAAAGTTGACTCCGTCAACGGTGACAGGTGACAAGTAGCAAGTGACATGGCCAGGTGAATGGGACGTGTTCCCTGTCACTTGTCACCTGTCACTTCGATGTGCAATGCAGCAAGATCCCTCGGGTCCACCTGGGTTGGCGCACCCTCGAACAGCGCCCGCGCCGCCGTGGTCTTGGGAAACGCGATCACGTCACGCAGCGAGGTGCCGTTCGCCAGCAGCATCGAGATCCGGTCGAAGCCGAGCGCAAAGCCACCATGAGGCGGCGCACCGGCGGCCAGCCCGTCGAGCAGGAACCCAAAGCGGCGGCGAACCTCGTCGTCCGTCAGACCAAGCAGCCGGAATATCAGGCGCTGCACCGAGGTGTCGGTGATCCGGATAGACCCGCTGCCCAGCTCGTTTCCATTATACACGGCGTCGTAGTGCAGGGCCCGGCAGGTCCCGGGATCGCTCTCCAGCCTCGCGATATCCTCCGGATGCGGGGCGGTAAAGGGATGGTGAGCCGGCACGTACTGCCCGGATTCGGCATCGTGCTCGAAGAGCGGGAAATCCACGATCCAGCAGAAGGCGTGGGCGGTGCCGGGTTTGATGTTCAGCCGTCGAATCAGCTCCATCCGGATGCTGTGGAGCGCCGGACCGGTGACCGCGTCGAGACTGGCCACCGCGACGAGCAGGTCGCCATCGCTGGCAGCGACGTGCCCGAGCAGCGATGCACCCAGCGCCTTGACGCCCTGCCCTTCCCAGCCACCACTGGCCCGCCGCGCCCACAGCAACCCTCCCGCCCTGGCATCTTTCGCGACCGCGCTCAAGACATCGAGGTCTTTCCGGCTGAGGCCGCCGCCTGCTGGAACGGTGATTCCCCGGACCCGGCCACCACCGTTCTTCGCTTCGGTGACGAAGCTTGCCGCGTCGCTATCGACGTGAGGCGTCAGGTCCTGGAGCTCCAGGCCAAAACGAAGGTCAGGCTTGTCCACCCCGAACCGTTCCAGGGCCTCTTTCCAGGCCATCCGGCGAAATGGCCGCGGCACGGTGTGGCCCGCTTCCTCCCAGAGGTCCACCAGCACCCGCTCCACCACGGACTGCACGTCCTCAGGAGAGACGAACGAGGCCTCGAGGTCGATCTGGGTGAACTCGGGTTGCCGGTCGGCCCGCAGGTCCTCGTCCCGGAAACAGCGCGCGATCTGGAAGTAGCGATCGTAGCCGGCCACCATGAGCAGCTGCTTGTAAATCTGGGGAGACTGGGGCAGGGCGTAGAACTCACCCCGATGCACCCGGCTCGGCACCAGGTAATCCCGGGCACCTTCCGGCGTGGGCTTGGTAAGGATCGGCGTCTCGATCTCCAGGAAGTCGAGGTCGGACAACGTGCGACGGGTCCGTTGCAGCAGGTGATGGCGGAGAATGAGGTTTTTCTGGAGCTCAGGGCGGCGCAGGTCGAGCACCCGGTGCTTCAGCCGGAGCTCTTCCGCCGCAAGCTCCTCCCCTTCCTTGCGGGCGACCGAAATCGCCGGGGTGACCGCGGGCCCAACCACCCGGCAGGCGGTGACGTGGATTTCAATTTCCCGGGTAGCCAGCTGGGTATCCCGCGCGCCCTCCGGCCTGAGCTCGACCTTTCCCTCGACCAGCACCACGGATTCCGTTCCGGCCTGGGCCGCCGCCTTGATGACTTCGGGCGGGGTCCACGCCGGGTTGAAGGAAAGCTGCACGATGCCGCTTCGGTCCCGGAGATCAATGAAGAGCAGACCCCCGAGATCGCGGGAGCGATGGACCCAGCCACCCAGGCGAACCGTGGTGCCGGCATGTTCCCGGCGAAGGTCGCCGGTGCGGTGCGAACGAAGCGAAGTTGAAGGCATGTTACCAGGTTTCCGATTCACGAATGGCCCGGTAGAGCTCCTCCGGGCTGGCGGCCTGCAATAGCCGTTGTCGAACCGTCTCGCGGCGGACCAGCCGCGCGATCCGGCTCAGCACTTTCACATGGAGTCCCGCCGAGGACTCCGGCCCGGCGAGCATGAAAACCAGGCGCACCGGCTCGCCGTCAACCGAGTCCCAGGGAACCGGGGTCGCCGTCACTCCGCAGACCGCCCCCAATTCCCGCATGGTGGGAGACTTGCCATGAGGGATCGCCACCCCGAAACCGATGCCGGTGCTGAGCGTCCGTTCCCGCT
Source organism: Gemmatimonadota bacterium (assembly GCA_040008015.1). GTDB lineage: Bacteria > Gemmatimonadota > Gemmatimonadetes > Gemmatimonadales > GWC2-71-9 > DASYPP01. The sequence goes on along the minus strand of JBDTTZ010000174.1, from coordinate 827 downwards.
CCTCCACCCCCTGGATGACGTCCTCAATCCCGCCCCCGCACTGGTCGGCGAGAAGGTGCGCTAACTCCAGAAGCACACCGGGCTTATCCAGAGCTACGACCGGCAGGCGGATGCGGGCGGGGGTGATCAGGTCGCCAAGGAGCACACGGTCCGGGGGGGCGGTGTCATGGAGGAAACGTAACGCTCTCTTATCTTACCGCCATGTCGAAGCTTCCAGAGCCCACAATTCTTGATCTTTCCCCACCGGAAGCCAGGGCGCAGGTGGAAGGTTGGGTCGCAACCCGGGGTCTCCCCCGCTACCGAGCCGGCCAGATACTGGACCGGCTCTGGACCCGGCCGCTCCGGCGCTGGGCCGAGGCCACCGAGCTGCCGGCTTCCCTCCGCGAACAGCTGGACCAGGAGCTACCGTTGCCGGAGCTTCGATTGGAAACCCGGCAGGATTCCAGCGACGGCACCCGGAAGTTCCTCTGGCGCCTGTTCGACGGCGAAGCGATCGAGTCGGTGCTGATTCCCTCCGGTTCCCGGCGCACCCTCTGCGTGTCGTCCCAGTCGGGTTGCGCGCTCGGTTGCGTCTTCTGCGCCACCGGCCGGATGGGATTCCAGCGGAATCTCTCTCCCTTTGAAATTGCCGGGCAGGCCCGGGAGATCGCCCTTCAGCATCCCGAGGAAGCGCCGACCAATGTGGTCTTCATGGGGATGGGTGAGCCGCTCCTCAACTGGCCCGCCGTGGATACCGCGCTCACTATTCTGAACCACCCGGAAGGACTCGGCATCGGGGCCCGGCACATCACGGTCAGCACGGTGGGAATCATTCCGGGCATGGAGGC
>JBDTTZ010000173.1:0-2477 GCA_040008015.1 Gemmatimonadota bacterium | reverse complement strand
TGACCCTGCCTCGATTTGGTGGACACCTACCTAAGCCTCTAGCTTGGAGGCAGGAGGTGTCTCATGAAGAAGCGTCCTCGACGGTCGTTTAGTCCGGAGTTCAAGCTGGAAGCCGTTCGCCTTGTGGTGGAGGGAAAACGGCCGCTGGCCCAGGTGGCGCGGGAGCTGGATCTCCGGCCCGAGCAATTGCGCGGGTGGAAGCAACAGGTGCACGCCGGAGGACAGATCGCCAAGGTCCAGACCGCGCTCAGCGCCGAGGACGAGAATCGGCGGCTCCGGCGCGAGAATGAAGTGTTGCGCCAGGAGCGCGACTTCGCAAAAAAAGCGGCGGCGTTCTTCGCGAAAGACCTGCGCGGCGGTACGCGATGATCGCCCAGTATCGCACCGAGTATCCGCTGCGCTTGATGTGCCGGGTCCTGGCGGTCTCGCCCGCGGGCTTCTACGCCTGGCAGCGCCGGCCGCCGAGTGCCCGGCAGGTCCAGGATACCGGTCTGCAAGTCGCGATCGCCGTGGCCCATCGCCAGAGCCGCCGGCGCTATGGGAGTCCCCGCCTCCAAGTCGATCTTCGCGAGAACGGCCATCGGGTCGGTCGCGAGCGGATCCGGCGGCTGATGCGGGCCCTGGGGCCCTGGGGCTCTGGGGGACGCCGCGGCGGCGGTTCCGGGTCACCACGCAGGTGAACGCTCAGCACGCGGTGGCCCCGAATCACCTGGGCCGCCAGTTCGCCGTGGCCCACCCGAATCGCGTGTGGGTCACCGATGTCACCTATCTCTGGACCGACGAAGGCTGGCTCTATCTCGCGGTGGTGCTCGATCTCGCCTCCCGCCGGATCGTGGGCTGGGCACTGGCCTCATGCCTGGACCGGCATCTGGTGCTCACCGCGCTCCACCGGGCGCTGCTCACGCGGCGGCCCCCGCCGGGCCTACTCCACCACTCGGACCGCGGGAGTACCTATACCAGCGAGGACTATCAACGCTGCCTCGCGGCGCATGGGATCGTCTGTAGCATGAGCCGGCGCGGCGACTGCTGGGATAATGCCGTCGTCGAGAGCTTCTTCGCCACGCTCAAGCGGGAGCTGGTCGCCCCAGAACGCTGGACCACCCGGGCGGCGGCGCATCGAGCCGTGGCCGAGTATCTCGACTGGTACAATCTGCACCGGCGGCATTCGGCGCTCGGGTACGTCAGCCCGATCGCCTTCGAGGCGCGGCTATCCGGTCGCGCCGCCTAACCTAGGTGTCCACGAAATCGAGGCAAGGCCATCCGGCCATCTCAAGGCACCCTTTTTGCCAAATCAGGAGCTGAGTCAGATACTCCATTAGTCATCCTAACGTCAATCCCTTCGGGAGCTTAGCCGTGAACTGGCCCCCGCATGTCCGGAGTTCTCTTACTGTGCTGCTCCTCGCATTATCGGGAACTACCTGCTCCCTGCGCGACGACCCCGCCGGACCCGGCGTCGTCGCCGGCGGCCTCCAGGTCGCACCGCGGCTTCCCCCCAATTTCAGCCGTTTCGCCGGCCAGCTCGGCGTGGACCGGATCCACCTGGAGATTCACGGCCATGGCGGCCGGACCCTGTTCGACGATGTTGTCCCTTTCTCGCCCTTTGAGACCAGCGTGACCCTGCAGTTGCCGCTGCAGCTGACCAGCGCCGCCGAATCACTGGTCGTGGATCTCACCTATGAGGACCAGGCCGGCACCGCCCTGTATGTCGGCCAGCAGAGCTTCGAGGCCCGGGCTGGCACGACTCAGCGTCCGCCCGAGGTCCCGGTTACCTATGTTGGGCCGGGGCAGAATGTCTACTATGTGTCGGTGAGTCCGGGCGATTCGCTGGTCACGGTGGGTGATACCGTCCAGATGACTTTCGTGGCCTACGACACGTCGTTCCAGGTGGTTCCCAACGTTTACGTGTCGTGGCAAACCGACGATCCGGCCGCGCCGATCGACTCCCATGGTCGGTTGCCGGGCAGCTCCAGGCGAAGCGTCGCGGTGATTTACGTCGAAACACCGAACGGGTCGGGGACCAGTACCCGGATGTACTTCTCACCCGGGCAGATCGCGATTGCGCCCGACTCGTTCGAGGCGCTGCCCGGGGCAACAACGTCGTTCTACGCCTACACGGATCTTCCCTTCGGCTCCTACTCCTGGACCGTGAACGGGATTCCCGGCGGCAATGCGACGGTGGGGACGATCGATCCGACCTATGGTTACTACACGGCTCCGGCAGTGCCGCCGACACCGGCAACCGTCCGGATTTGCGCCACCACCGGATCTGACTCGTCCTGCGCCCCGGTCCTGGTCGGCTCGCCGCCCACCCCCGGTGGCGACGTGGCCACGTTCACCGACACTTATCTGTTCACCAATGCGGCGCTCGCCGCGGAGCCGGGCAATCGAACCCTGCTGACCCGGCTGATGGGCTTTACCGGCGCCGGCGCCCGGGGCGGTACCGGGGCCAGCACCATCATCTTCGACCGGGGACGGAA
>JBDTTZ010000172.1:0-2738 GCA_040008015.1 Gemmatimonadota bacterium | reverse complement strand
GCTTCGTTCACCGCGACATCAAGCCCGACAACATCATGTTGGCGCGGGGCCACGCGCTGGTCGCCGACTTCGGCATTGCCCGAGTGGTATCGAGTGCGCCCGATGTAAGTCTTACCGCGACCGGGATGTCACTCGGCACGCCGCTCTACATGAGTCCGGAACAGTCCCTGGGTGACCCCAAACTCGACTACCAGACCGACATCTACAGCCTGGGATGCGTGGTCTTCGAGATGTTAACTGGCCGACCACCCTTCGTCTCCGACAATGTCTCCGCGCTCCTCGCCCGGCACATCGCGGAACCCGCGCCGGAGCTGCCCCTGGACTTCCCGGTCGAAGTCGGCGATGCGGTCAGCCGCGCCCTCGCCAAACAGCCGGCGGACCGGTTCCCCAGTGCACTCGCCTTCGCGGACGCCCTCGCCCTGGGCGTCGCGCCCGGCCCGCCCACCACCGGTGCGCGCCGCAGGAACGCACGGGCGCTGCTGCCATGGTGGAAACGGCCCATCGGAGCCCTGGCCAGCGGTGCGTTCAAGTCCGCCGCGTTCGCCGGGCGGCGATTCTGGGGACTGGAACGTTGGCAGCAACTCGGCCTGGTGATGCTGGTCCTGCTCACGGTGTTCCTGACGACGGGCCTTGGCGCCGTGCGCTCCGCCATCCGGCTCATGAAGGCAGAGGTGGGACCCCCGACTGCCATCGATTCAACACCGATTTTCGCCAAGTGGTTCGGAAGCTGGGAAAAACCAGTCACCATGGTCACGTTGGGTGACACCGCAGTCGGCGTTCAGCAGGGGAGCGTCCTGTTGATTTACAATGGCACCCGGTGGACCCGACTGCTGTTGCCCTATGAGCGAGCCACGCTGACGGAACTGGACGGGACAGTGGGGGCCCTTTCGGCCAGGGCCGCCCGGCCAATCCAGCGGTTGACGGCATCCGGGTGGGTAGTGGGCGATAGCCTGCCGATCGCGGTGAACGTCGTCTGGGGCAAGAGTGGTGCGATGGTCGTCGCAAACGAGAGAGGTGAGTTTGCCGAACGGACACCAGCCGGCTGGCAACAACTACCCAGCGGGCGACATACCGACATGCGCAAGCTCTTCGGGCCGACCCGGGAAGGCATTACCGGGATCGGTGTGTTCGCCGGGGCCTCGGTCCCGGATTCGCTGGTTCGCCGGCAGGGCTCGTTCTGGCCATCGTACGATCCCCGGCCCAGCCAGACTGACCGTTGGGTGTACCAGGATGGAACCGCTCTGGATGACGGCTCTTCAATGGTCGTCGGATACGAACAGACCGATGATGGCGTAGACCGGTTGCTGGTCATGACCGACCAGGCGGGACCCCGGAAGTGGACTCGGATTCCGGCCGACAGCATCAAGGTGCCGCAGCATCACTTCGACCACGTTTTGCCGCTCATGAGCCGCCGGGCGCTGATATGGGCAGAGCATGAACCGGGTCTCGTCCTCTATCGAGCGGGGCAATTCGAATCGGTCGACCTTCTACGAGCCCGAGGGGTACGAGGAGTGGTGCAACTGGGTCATGCTCCGGTCGTGCTGACCGACGCGGGGACGCTGATGATCCAGCGGGGCTCCGAGTTCGAAGTGTATGGCGAGGTGCCGCTTCGACCGCGGGCCGGGACCGGCAACATCGACTATGGTGAGCTCCTGGCGCTTACCCGATTGCTCGGCGGCTCACCGTTTCTTACGGTTTCGCGCGCGGTGCGAGCCGGGAACCGGGCCTGGATGCTCACCGAGGATGGCTCGGTCTACTCGGCTGAGTGCCGCGCGGGACGTTGCGAGGCCAGGCTCGAGCTCAACGGCCGTACCCGTGTCGTTACCGACCTCGCCGCCTCGGGCGACACCGTCATCGTAGTGGGCAGAAACGGTCTGGTCGAGCGGTGGGACGGCGGGGCCTGGGCTCCTCCATCATGGGCGAGGGGCATCCCGGGCGACCTTCGCCTGGTGAGTATCGCCCGGAACGGCGCCACCATTATCGCGGGAAGCGACACCGCCTATCTGCACGCGCCCGGCTCAGCCACCTTCCACGCACTGAGCTACGAAGCGCGCGGACTGCCCGCCGCCATCGCCGCAAGTGCAGACAGTGGCGCGGCCATTCTCTGGAACGAATACGTGATGAACGTGGGTTGGGACGGAGCCTATCGGAAGGGCACGAGGAGAGTGGGAGCGCCCATCACCAGCGCACGATACACCTGCGACGGCCGCCTCATCACAGTTTCAGCGACCCCCGGCGATCCCCTCATCGGTGGCGAGGCGCACGCTGGCTTCGCCACCCGCTATCCCAACAATTCACTGGGTCCGCTGCCGATCCCTCTGGACCTGAGCGACGTGACTGTCGATGCCGGAGGGACGATTAGCCTGGTCGGACGGGCGGGAGTGTGGTTGACGACCGGGGCGTTGCGCTACGCGGTGAGCACCTGCGCGGACAGCGCCGGGGCCCGGCGGCGGGAATCGGGAAGCGAAGTGTTGGCACCGGATTGGTAGGGCTCAGGGATCTGACCACGGCCGCAAGCGCGGGATCAGTCAGGGCACATGGCGGCGGTACTCGCGGTAGTCCTCCCCGAACCGGCCCAGGAGGAGCGGCTCTTCAAATAGCGGGATAGATGGCGTTGATCACGAAAGAAGCAGCATGCCGGAATTTACAACATCCCACCTACGGCGTTTCCACCCCCACGCGTAACAGCCTCCGCATATCCACATCCGGAGCCGGCGTGAAATCGGTGTCCGTGCCCG
>JBDTTZ010000171.1:0-8119 GCA_040008015.1 Gemmatimonadota bacterium | reverse complement strand
CGACCGAGCTGCTGATCATGAGCCGGGAACCGACCCGCTGGCCGACCTGGCTCGCGGCCCTGGGAATCGCCTGGGCGTGCACCAGCGTGGTGCTTCTGTCGGCCAGCGCGCTCAGCCGCTACGTGGGCGAAAAGGTCCTGATCGCCATGGAACGGCTCATGGGCATGGTGCTGGTGACGGTGGCGGTGGAGATGTTGATGGGAGGAATCAGGGAATACATTACGTATCATCCCTGATCACCACTACTCGGTCTCTCAATGCATCCAAAGGCCGGCACTCCGGCTCCAGCCGATCTCCTGATCGATCCTGCTCAGCTCGAGCGCGACTACTATCAGCGCCGCCCCAATCTCGACGACCCCACCCAGCTGGTACGCTTCGGCACCAGCGGACATCGCGGCACTCCATTCAATGGGACATTCACCGAAACTCATATCCTGGCGATCACCCAGGCCATCTGTGAATACCGTGTGTCCCAGGGAATTACCGGCCCGCTCATCGTCGGGAAGGACACCCATGCCGCGTCGGGCCCCGCCGAGCGAAGCGCGCTCGAGGTGCTGGCGGCCAACGGGATGAACACGATTGTCCAGCGGGACGATGGCTACACCCCAACGCCGGTGGTGTCGCGGGCGATACTTGCGTGGAACGGGACGGCCGGGCGGAAGGGCGGCAAGGCGGATGGCATCGTGGTCACTCCCTCGCATAATCCTCCGCAGGATGGCGGATTCAAGTACAATCCGCCCAACGGCGGCCCCGCCGACACCGACATCACCGGATGGATCCAGGATCGCGCCAACGCGATCATGCGGGACGGCAATCGAGAGGTGAAGCGGGTGGAGCACGCGGCCGTGCTCAACGCCTCGACTACGAAGGCGGCGGATCTCATCACCCCATATGTCGAGCAGCTGGCCGGTGCCATCGACATGGAGGCGATCCGAAAGGCCGGAATTCGCATCGGGGTGGACCCACTGGGCGGTTCCTCTCTGCCCTACTGGGACCCGATCGCAGCGCGCTACGGATTGAAGCTCACGGTCGTGAATCGCAAGATCGACCCGACCTTCAGCTTTATGACGCTGGACCATGATGGCCAGATCCGTATGGATTGCTCCAGCCCCTACGCCATGGCCAGCCTGGTCGGTCTCAAGAACCAGTTCGATATCGCGTTCGGCACCGACCCCGACGCCGACCGGCACGGCATCGTGACTCCGTCAGCCGGACTGATGAACCCGAACCACTATCTCGCGGTCGCCATCCAGTACCTGGTGACCCATCGTCCCGCATGGCCGGGGACCGCCAAGGTCGGAAAGACGCTGGTCTCCAGCGCGCTGATCGACCGGGTAGTCGCCGATTGCGGCCGCGAACTCCTCGAAGTACCGGTGGGATTCAAGTGGTTCGCCCCCGGTCTCTTCGATGGGAGCTGTTGCTTCGGCGGCGAGGAGAGCGCCGGAGCCAGCTTCCTCATGCGGAACGGAGGGGTCTGGACCACCGACAAGGACGGGCTGTTGCTCGGGCTGCTCGCGGCGGAGATTACGGCGGTCACCGGAAAGGATCCCGGCGTGCACTTCGCCGAGCTGAGCGCGAAACTCGGCCTTCCGTATTACACCCGGATCGACATCCCCTGCACTCCGGCGGAAAAGGCGGCGTTCAAGAGCCTCACACCCGAGCGGGTGACGGCGACGATGCTGGCGGGCGACCTGATTACCGCGAAGCTGACCCGGGCGCCGGGGAACAACGCGCCCATCGGCGGGCTCAAGGTGACCACCGAATCGGGTTGGTTTGCCGCGCGGCCTTCCGGCACCGAGAACATCTACAAGATTTACGCCGAGAGTTTTCGAAGCCAGTCCCATCTCGGGCAAATCGTGGACGAAGCGAGGGAGATCGTAGGTCGCTCCCTCGGTATAACCGCGGACTAGGAGGCCCCGCTATGGCTCCGGTGGCGAAGGTGGTAGAATGCGACAGGGCGAAAGCCAACTTCAAACCTGGGTGGCCTCATGGCATGGTTCTCCTTCTCCATCGATCCTGAGCAATTGAAGGCGGTGGCGCTCGCCGCGGTTCCCAAGATCGTGGCGGCGGTCGCCGTCTTTTTCCTGTTCTGGCTGGTCCTCAGGATCACCCAGCCGGCCCTGCGATCTGCTTTGCGCAGGGCCCACTTCGTGGATGCCCTGATCAAGCTCATGGTGGACGGGGTATACCGGGGCAGCATGATGTTTTTCGGCCTGGTGATGGCGGTGAGCCAGCTGGGGGTCAACGTGAGCGCCGTGCTGGCGGGCATCGGGGTGGTCGGCATTGCGGTCGGGTTTGCCGCCCAGGAAACGGTCGCCAACATGATCGCCGGCTTTCTCATCTTCTGGGACCGGCCCTTTACCATCGGCGATTTCATCACCACCCAAAGTCTGTACGGGGAGGTCCGGGAAATCACACTCCGGACTACCCGGATCCGCACCAACGACAACACCTACGTGGTGATCCCCAACAAGCAGATCATCGGTGACACGCTGATCAACCATTCCATGTATGGAGAGACCCGGGTGAACATCCCCATCGGGATCGCTTACAAAGAGAAGGTGGCCGAGGCCCGGCAGGCGCTGCTCGAGGCAGTGAAGACCGTGGACGGGGTCATTGAGCAGCCACCTCCCGACGTCGTGGCCGAGTCGATGGGAGATTCCAGCGTCAACCTCCTGGTACGGGTCTGGATCGACGACATCGCCCAGGAACGCCCGATATTCTTCCGGGTCCTGGAAGCGAGCAAGGTCGCTCTCGACCAGGCCGGCATTGAGATCCCGTTCCCCCACCTGCAGCTCTACGTGGACGACGTACGAGACCCGGTCTGGGCCCGGGCAGCTGACCTGGTCGGCCGACCCGGTTCCTAGGAGACTCGGCATGGATCTGCTCCGCCAACCCATCCTCGCGGGCGCCGCGCGACTGTTCAACTTCCACAAGCGGCACCCGCCCGTCGGGTCGATGCCCGGCACCCTGGTGACCGAGCCGGACGCCCCCCCGCCGGTGATTCGGGTCATGTGCTATACCACCGAGAGCGTGCAGGAACACGATGTGAGCGATCCCCGGGACTTGCGCCGCTACGCCGGCAGCGACGGGGTCACCTGGGTGGATGTGCAGGGGCTGGGCGACGAGTCGGTCCTCCGTCAGATCGCCGAGATCTTCGACATCCATCCGCTCGCGCTGGAGGATGCCGTCAATGTGCCGCAGCGGCCCAAGTCCGAATGCTACGAGGACCAGCACCTGTTCATCGCCCGCATGACCCGGGTCGGCCCTGATGCCCGGATCGACGCCGAGCAGGTAAGCTTTTTTATCGGCCGCACGTATGTGCTGACCATCCAGGAGCGGTACGGGGATGTGTTCGACCCGGTGCGCAAGCGGGTACGCGCCGGCAAAGGACCGATCCGCCGCATGGGACCGGATTACCTGGCCTACGCCCTGATCGATACGGTGATCGATGGGTACTATCCACTCGTCGAGGCCATCGGCGACCAGCTCTACGAGCTCGAAGAGGCCATCCTCACCCGGCCAACTCCACGGGGCATGCGCCGGATTCATGCGATGCGGCGGGAGCTGCTCGGCGTGCGCCGGGCGGTCTGGCCCCAGCGCGAAGCGGTGAACACCCTGATCCGGGAAGAGACGCCGCTGATTACCGAGGCGGTCCGGATCTATCTCCGGGACACCCTGGACCACGCGGCCCAGATCGCTGACCTGGTGGAGAGCTACCGCGAAATTACCTCCGGGCTCATGGATATCTACCTGTCCAGTACCGGCCAGCGTACCAATGAAGTGATGAAGGTGCTGACCATCATGGCCAGCATTTTTATTCCACTGACATTCCTGGCGGGCGTGTACGGCATGAATTTCCAGTATCTGCCTGGGTTACAATGGCACAACGCCTGGTGGGCTGTCTGCGGGGTGATGGTCGTTTCGACGACCGGAATGCTGCTGTACTTCCGGCATCGGGGCTGGATCGGCAATCAGGACGAAGATGCCGAGGAGGAAACCGAGATTCAGAGCCCCAGGTAGAGAGCGAACCTGGCGGATCCTGTCTGGCGCTCGACATGCTGGTGAAGGCGGTCGCCACGGGAACTCAGGGAGTGAGGTACAGTGAGAAGCGGCTGATCCGCGGGGGAGCCAGTGCCGAGCGGATCACCAGTCGCACCTGGCTCGCGGTCACGGCAGGAACGCGATGGACCCGCTTGTATCCCACTGTGGTCCCTTCAGCAATCGTCTTCCATCCCGCTCCCTCCCGCACCTCGACCGAGTGCAGTGCCACGGTCTGCCCCTGCACGATATCTTCCTGGATCACCACATGGTCGAACGATTGGGGATTCCGAAGGATCAGCTCAACGCCTCCGGCGCCCGTCGTTGCCCTGGCGCCGGCTGCGAGATCACGCACAAAGAGATCGCGTAGCGCTGACCCGAATTCGTCGAGCCTCGAGGCATCCGCGGCAGACAGCAGGCCATCACGATTGGGGGGAACGTTGAGCAGCAGGCCGGCGTTGCTGCCGACCGACGAGCGGTAGAGAGCCAGCAGGTTCTCGGTGGAGCGAACCTGGCTGTCTTCCGCCGGATGATAGAACCACCCGGGCCGGATCGATACATCCGCCTCGCCCGGCCGCCAGACCGTGCCATTGGGATCACCGTGCTGGAGCGCCTCGATGATGCCGGGACCATCGGCGCCGGCATAGGGCACCGCCGCCGGATCCATGGTGCACCAGTTCGGGTCTCCGGCTATGCCCCGTTCATTGCCGATCCACCGGATGTCCGGACCGGCATCGGAGAACATCACGGCCTCGGGCTGCCGCTGCCGCACCGTGCGGTGGATCCGCTCCCAGTCGTACACCTGCCGCTTGCCGTTGGGGCCTTCGCCGTTGGCGCCATCGAACCAGACCTCGCGGATCGGCCCGTACCAGGTGAGCAGCTCGGTGAGCTGGCCGATGTAGTGGTCGTTGTACCGCGGTGAGTCGCCATACGAAGGCTCGTGCCGGTCCCAGGGCGAGAGGTAGAGCCCGGCCTTGAGTCCTTCGGCCTGGCAGGCGTCAACCAATTCGCGCACGACATCGCCTTTCCCCTCGCGCCACGGGCTGCTCACCACCGAGTGAGTAGTCAGCTTGCTGGGCCAGAGACAGAACCCATCGTGGTGCTTGGCGGTGAGAATAAGAGTCTTGAAGCCGGCGACTTTGGCGGTGCAGGCCCACTGCCGGGCGTCGAGGCCGGCGGGATTGAAGATGGCAGGATCTTCCTTGCCGTCGCCCCACTCCCGGTCGGTGAACGTATTCACCCCGAAATGGAGAAAGAGCGCCAGCTCGTCCCGGTGCCAGTTCAGCTGGCTTCGACTCGGAACCGGCCGAGCGTGGCGGAACCTCGCGGGCCTTGAGTAACGACTGAGCGCGATCAGCGGAGGTATGGTGCTTCCAAGAAACGTACGGCGTTTCAAGCTCCACCTGCCCCGATGATGGCCTTGACCACTTCCCGTTTTTCCACGGCCGCCAGCGCGGCTCCGGCCTGGTCGAGGGAATAGCGCCGAGTCGCCATCTGCTTCCACGGGATCCGGTCGCCGAACCGAGCGGCCAGGTCCACGGCTCGATGAAAGTGTGAGTAGTCGGAGCCCCAGCAGCCGCGGATGGTGACGTGCTTGCGATTGATCTGCCGGTGCGGGTTGATCCCCACGTCTCCATGATCGGTGTACTGCCCCACTACGATGACCCGGCCGCCGTCCCGAACCAGATCGAGTCCCTGCCCCACGGCCTCGGGCGCGCCCGATGCTTCGATCACCACGTCGGCGCCTCTTCCGGACGTGAGTTGGCGGATCTGCGCGGCCCGATCGTCCGGGGGGATTTCCAGACCTATCGTCCGGGTGGCGCCCATACCGAGACTGAACGCCAACCGGTCCGCCGGCGCTCCGATCACGATGATTTCGCCGGCGCCGGACACCATGGCCAGCGCCGCGGCCGATTGACCGACCGGCCCGGCACCCAGCACCACGACCGATTCACCCAGTCGAATCTCCGCCAGGTCCACAGCGTGGAGCGCGGTGACCAGTCCGCAGCCACCTCCGATAAACGACTCCGGGGCCAGGCTCTCCGGGATGCGAATCATCCGCACGCCCGGCTTCATCCAGATCGCCTCGGCCCAGCCGCCCAGCAGGCCGTCATTCGCTGAATAGGTGATGCCGTACACTTTGCGGTGGGGACACCGGGTGGATTCCTTCGCCACCAGGCAATACCAGCATGCGTTGCAGGTCTCATGAACGTCGAGAAAGGTGACCAGATCACCCTCCCGAAACGCCCGACCTTCCACATCGGTGACCGGACCTCGCAACTCGGCGATCTCTCCGATGGAGACGTGACCGGGGATGATGGGGTAGGGCACGCCGGGAAGCCGCCCGTGGTGCAGGTGGACGTCAGTTCCGCACACTTCTGAAAAGCGGGTTCGCAGCAACGCGGCGCCAGGTTCGAGCACCGGCGCCGGTCGTTCCTCGATCCGGATCTTCGCGCCGGGTCCCGACATTACGGCCGCGCGATAGGTTGCCCGACCCCGACCCCTCACCTGGAAGCGAGCGCTCCCTGCATGGCTCCCCGGACCGTCACCCGGGATTCCCGCGCCAGCGCCTGCCGGAGGACGGCCTTCCCCGCGTCACCACCGGCTCCCGCGAGAGCGCCGACCGCGCTGACCGCGAAGAGCGGATCTCCATCGTTCAGGTATTTCGTGGCCACCGCGATCGCGCGGGTCTTGTCGGGCCACTGGCCCAGGAGGCCAAGCGCCACCTGGCGCACCGTCCTCGGCTCCGCCACCGCGGTCATCGCCTCGAGCGCGGCGGCACCGGCTTCGTCCGGCTTCAAGTGCAGCCGTCCAGCCGCCGTCAACCGAACCCCGAGGGAACCACCAGGCTTCGTCAGCCCTATCAGCAAGGCGGTGCCCTCGGGCGACAGGACAGGATTGTAGACGTCCAGGGCGTGGCCCTGCACGTAGAAGCTCCGGTCGTGCCGGATGAGGTCAACCGCGATCGCCTGGGCGGCCACCGAGTCCCGCCTTCCAACGGCATGGATCGCCTCGCCCCGCACCACGTCGGATGGATCCGCGAGAGCCGCCATCACGATCGATCGCGATCCGGCCGCAGGATCGGCCGACAGTTGGCTCACCGCTTCCTGGCGCATATGCTCGTTTTCATCATTCAGGGCGATGAATCGGCGGGCCTCGACGGCAACTGAATCGGTCTTTCCATTCAACGCAGTCAGCGCCCAGTAACGGGCCCGGAACTCCAGGTCGTGCCGCGCCATTTCCCCCAGCTCGGCCACGGTCTGGTCGGTGCTGACGGTGCCGAGCAGCCAGCCGCCATCATCGAAGCGGAAGCGGATCGGCGCCCCGGGCAGCGGCAGCTGGAAACGCTGTCCCTGTTCCGCCACCATGATCTCGCGGCGCACCACCGAATCGCGGGTCACCACGCGGATCGTCGCTGGGAACTTGAAGAACGGACGGGTGGAGTCGATCACCTGGGTCTCATTGACCGTGAGGGTGAGCGTCTTGCTGCCCTCGTCCCAGGCCCGGGTAACCGACACCTTGGGATACCCGATGCCGTAGGCCCACTGGTCGAAGAACCAATCGAGGTCCCGGCCCGACACCTTTTCCATCGCGATGGCATAGTCCCGGGTCTCGACCGGCTGGAAGCCATTGTCGGTGAGGAAGCGCCGCATCCCGGCCCAGAACACCGAGTCTCCCAGCAACCGCCGCAGCTGGTGCGCAACCTGGGCACCCTTGGGGTACACGTGTCCGCTGAAGAAGAGCGTAATCGGATCCTGGGTCGGGGTCTCGCCCAGGACCAGCGGCCGGACCTGGTTCTGGTCGGCGCCCATGGCCTGGAGCTGCTGATTCATCCAGTTCCACTGCGCTGCTTCCCATCCCCGGCTCTTTTCCTCCTGGACCGATTCCATGTAGGTCGTCAGGCCTTCGTTGAGCCAGATGTGAGCCCAGGTGGCCGTGGTCGTCAGGTCGCCGAACCACTGGTGGGCCAGCTCGTGGGCATTGAGCCCCCGCCCGCTACCAGTAGGCTCTCCTCCGATGGCATGGAGCGCCAGGTCGGTCTGGGTCGTGGCGGAGACGTTCTCCATCCCGCCGAAGG
>JBDTTZ010000170.1:0-9951 GCA_040008015.1 Gemmatimonadota bacterium | reverse complement strand
GCACCGGGAACGAGGTGCGTTACCGGGTCCAGGAGCAGCTCATGGGCTTCGATCTCCCCAATGAAGCGATAGGGAGGACCGCGGCGGTGAGCGGCACCCTGGCGCTCGATGCCGGCGGCAAGGTGGTCGAAGACCAGTCGAAGTTCACCATCCAGGTCGGCGGACTCACCAGTGACCGGGATCGCCGGGATGGATACGTGCGGGGCCGGTTGCTGGAGACCGAGCAGTACCCGACGGTGGTTTTTGTTCCCACCGCCATCCAGGGATGGTCTGGCGCGCTGCCCGCTTCGGGAAGCCGGGCCATCACGGTCACGGGCAACCTGACGATCAAAGGCGTCACCCATCCGACGACTTGGCGGGCCAACGCCAGCTTCGAAAAGGGCCAGGTGTCGGGAACCGCCAGTACCGGATTCACCTTCGAAGACTTCAGCCTGGCCAAGCCGCGGGTTCCGGTCGTGCTCAGCGTGGCCGACTCGATCCACCTGGAATACGACTTTCGCATGGCGCTCGCCGACTCAGCGTCGGCGCGGCAGGCGAACTGACCCATCGAGAAAGCGATTCCCATGTTGATCCGCATCCTGGTATTCCTCGGAACGGCGGGCCTCGCCGCCCCGCTGGCCGCGCAACAGGCTCCGGCCAGGCTGAGCATGGTCCTCACCGCTTTCCTGGCCGATTCCGGGGTGGCAACCCGGGGACTTCCCTGGACCACCGGCAGTGCACTCCCGGTCCAATGGGCGACCCGGGCTCCCGTGGCCGCCGAGGCGTGGGCCCGGCAGAAGGGATTCACCATGGCTCGCGCTGGAACGGTGCGTATCAAGGTGGGAACCCATGAGCCGGTCGAGATGGCCCTCCAGCTCTTCGGCAACAACGCGGGGCTGCAGCAGGTGATCATCAGCGTCAATCTCCAGGAGTCCGACGAGCTCCAGCACGGGGAGATGCGGACAGCGCTGGCCGCCGAGGGAATGACGCTGACTCCGCTCAAGTGCGACGAGAAGAAGGAAGGAGCCAGCTACGGCAACCTGGTCTTCGTGGCCAAGGCTCCCGGCAAGACGCCGTCCGGGCTGCATGAGAACTGGGACTGCTCCATGAACGGGTGCGGCTGGTCCATGACCTTACTGTATCGCAAAGCGGACGTGGCGCCGATCGAATGTTACAGCGGTTGAGGATCAGACCATGACCCGGGACATCGAGATCTTCCGCCGCCAGGCCCGCATGATCAGTCAGACGGTGAAGACGAACCTGCAGGGCATCACCCACGAAGAGAGCCTGATCCAGCCCCAGCCTGGAGGGAACCGCATCAACTGGGTTCTTGGGCACCTGCTCAACGTCTACAACCGCGCACTCCCCCTGCTGGGCCAAGACCCGGTGATGGACGAGGCCCCGCTCAAGAAGTACGAGCGCGGGTCCCCCCCCCTCCTGGACCCCGGGCAGGCAATCCCGTTCGAGCAGCTCCGCGCGTCCTGGGACGAAGCGGTCAAGCGGGTCGACGCCGGCCTCGAGAACATGTCCGACGAGCTGCTCGACCGGCCGGCTCCCCCGGGAATCCCGACCGAGCCGGGAGACACCGTGCGCTCGGTTCTCAGTGTTCTCCTGTTCCACCAGGCCTATCACGCCGGTCAGACCGCGGTGCTGAGGAGGCTGACGGGACGGGAAGGAGCGATCAAGTGAACCGATAGTCCCGGCAACGCTGATTATTTCACCGCCGTCATGAACGCCCGCGCAAACGGCGATCGCAGCACATCACCCTGGCCCAGGTCGAACTCGGCGCTCAACCCATCGCTGTTCCCCAGCAGGATCAGCGCGACGTTTCGGTCGGGAATGATTATCAGCAGACCCGAATACCCGCCGGGCAGATAGCCATAGTGCCAGAGCACGACCATCCCCTCGATATCCTGCCGGAACCAGCCGTTGGCATAAGGGGATCGGGCGCCTGCATTGGTACGCGCCGGCGTGATCATCACCCGCCGGAGCGAGTCGGAGATCAGCGAACCGGCGGACAATGCGATGACAAAGCGCGCGAGGTCCGACGTCGAGGACACGAGGCCCGACCCGGCATTCAACCCGCCGCAATCCTGGCAGGTCGAAGGCACGGCCTGGCCCGTCGAATCCCGGCGATACGACAGGGCGACGACCGGCGCGGTCGCTGAGTCACCGTTCTCGGGACTGAACGTCGTACGGTCCATTCCGGACGGGCGCAGTATCCCCTCCCGCAGCGCCGACCAGAAGCTTTTCCCCGACGCCACTTCCACCACCGGCGCCAGCATCCCGTAGAGAAAGCCGTTATAGCGGTAGGCGGTCCCCGGTACGCCCTGGGCCATGTGCGTCAGGTGATGCCGCACCGTGATGGGCTCGGTCCGGCAGCGGTAGTCCTCGAAGAGTGAACGGTAGGGCGCGACGTCCGGGTCGTCGAGCCCGGCCAGGAAAGCGATGTTCTCGCAGCGTGCGGCATAGCCCAGTATCCGGGCATTGAAGCGGTAGTCCTTGAGGATCACGGACATCCGGGTATCCAGGTCCAGCTTTCGCGCCTCGACCAGCTGAAAGAGCGCCACCGCCGCGATCGGCTTGGTGAGCGAAGCGATCGGATA
This sequence comes from Gemmatimonadota bacterium, assembly GCA_040008015.1. Taxonomy (GTDB): domain Bacteria; phylum Gemmatimonadota; class Gemmatimonadetes; order Gemmatimonadales; family GWC2-71-9; genus DASYPP01. The sequence goes on along the minus strand of JBDTTZ010000170.1, from coordinate 7,366 downwards.
GAGGGTGGTGTCGGTGGCCGGAGTTCTGGCTGCAACATCCGCGTATCCCAGCCCTCCTGCCGCCACCACCCGGGCCCGCTCGATGAGAGCATAGGAAACGGCCGGCACGCCGTACGTCTGGCGGAGGGAATCGGTGGTGGCGATGAACCGGGTCCAGCGAGTGGAGTCGGCCTGGGCGAATGCGACGCCAGTGATGGCGCTGCCGAGGATCAGGGCCGCGGCGAAATTCAGGCGCATGGGGTAAATCTAGCACTCCTTGCGTCACCCGCGTTCACGCTTCATGCTCTCATTGGTGGGCTGACACCCTCGAGGAGGAGCAATGGAAGTCAAAGTCGGCGGCTCGGTCGTAGCCGAGGCGTCCACCCGCGAGAAGGTCAAGGTGATCGTGGCGGTGCATGGCGTCGGCGATCAGTACAGCTTCGCCACGATCCAATCGGTGGTGAACCAGTTCTGTCATTTTCATCACCAGCCGGCGGCGGTTCCGCTGGGCCATTTTCACACCGGAAAGGCGCCGGTTTCACTCACCCCACCGTTCCGGCCCGGCACCTTCGATCATCTCGCATTCGCCGAGGTGTACTGGGCGAAGATCCCGCGGGATGTGGTGGACGAGAAGCACACGATGGAAGAAGCGAAGAAATGGGCGGGCACCCTGGTGGAGCGGCTCCGGCTCTCCTGGAACCAGTCCTCGACCCGGGAAGGCTGCCGCCCCCAGGACTTCGACCGGATCAAGCTGATCCTGGAGGAGATGATTCAGACCCTGGCCGTCATCGAGCGCATCTGTTACCTGGCCGAGCGGGCCGGGCTCTTCAGCTTTGACCTCAAGAAGCTGCTGGAAGACTACCTCGGCGACGTGCAGATCGTCGCCGAGTTCGACAACGAGCGACGCAAGATCCTGGACGCCTTTGACGCGACGATGACCCAGGTCTACGCCGCGAACCAGGCGGCAGAGATCTTCATCATCGCGCACAGTGAAGGCACGGTGATCTCGTTCCTGGGCCTCCTCGAGGCGGGACGCAAGGCGGACCCTCCGCCCTGGCTCTCCCGGGTCCGGGGGTTCATGACCCTCGGATCCCCCATCGACAAGCACCTTCTGCTCTGGCCCGGGTTGTTTCCCTCCGGGCAACCGTCACCAAACCTGAAGCTGGAGTCCAAGATCCAGTGGCGTAATTACTACGATAAGGGCGACCCGATCGGCTTTGAGCTGGACGGGGCGCGAGCATGGAACCGGGCGAACGGCTGGGACCGGGTGTTCGATTTTTCCAAAGCAGACGACTTCTCCTTCGTGCGCTACCCCTTTCCCGGAAAAGCGCACGTGGACTACTGGAACGACCACGAGGTCTTCGGCCACTTCATTGCGACCGTGATCAAGGATCAGCCGCCGGATGCGGGGAGCGCGGTCGCCTCACCGGTTGAGCAGCGGAAGCCGCCGCAAACGCTGCAAGCGAAGAAGTGGCTGAGTTATGTCCTGCCCTATGTGGGAGTGACCGCGATCCTCATGGTCGGTGTGTTCATCCTCTATAAGGCAGTGCTCAACGCGACCGAGCCGACCACCGCGCGCAACCTGCGGGTCATGGCTCACCTGATTCCCGGCGTGACCATCATGCTGCTCGGCGTGACCGTCGCATCCCGCATCCCACGGCTTACCCACTCCCCCGGGTGGCGGGTGTTCGCCTGGGCGCTGGGGCTGGTCCTGGCGGTGCTCGCCTTGCGGATCGCGGACGGAGCCCACGCTCCGAGATTTCTCAACGACTTCTCCGATACCCACTACATGCTCGGTGCGCTGGCCCTGGTCGTCGTGGTGACCGCAGTGTCGGCACTCCGGCCCGCGCTCGGGCTGAAGCCGCTGATCCTCCTGGGGACCAGCGTGATCGCCCTGGTCGTCGGGTACTGGGTGCTCAAGCAGGGGAGCGAGAGCGGGGCAGTGTGGCCGGTCTTCCTGGCGACAGCGCTTTTTCTGTATCTGTGGTGGCTGGCGGCCCTGATCTTCGACCTGGTGTTCGTCTGGCACAGCCAGATCCGAAGCTCGCGCGAGGTCCGGACGATGGCTCGGCTGGCCGGGAAGCCGCGGGCCCAGTGTGGATGATCATGTCCGGGCTCAGCCTCCGCTTTGCCGCTGCACAGGCCACCGATGGATGCGTTGACGTTGGCACATGCATGCTGATCCGCAATTTCGATCCCGACGGGAACTAACACACCTCGGTTCACACCTGGAAACCATTGAGCTGAAAGGGTCGTAGGGAACCCGGTGTCATTCCTCCGTGGTCACTCGTCCCACCACCCGCGCTCACTGGAGTCGTCCATGTTTCGCTTCGCCACGGGAAGCGTTCTTGCCTTCCTGTTTGCTTCCGTACCAACCCCACTATCCGGCCAGACCGACACCACCGCATCCGTACCGCGCGCCTTTGCCCTGCTTCAGCAGAGCCGCTATCCCGAAGCGGTCCGCATGCTCGAGACCATCACGGCACGAGACTCCAACACTCCCCGGGCGTGGTCACTGCTCGGCGTGGCCCGGCTTCGGGCCGGCGATCTCCCGGGTGCGCTCAACGCCGAGCTGAAGGCGACCACCTTTCCGGCAACCCGGCCGGGCGCCCTCTACAACACCGGCCTCATCTATGGAGCCATGGGACAGCGGGACTCCGCCTTCGCGTTCCTGTTGCACGCCAAGGCAACCGGCCGGGTGAACATGACCCAGATCGGCACCGACCAGGACGCCGCGGCGCTCAAGAACGATTCGCGGCTGGCGGAGCTGTACCCGACGGCCGCGGAATTCGCCCACCCCTTCGCGGAGCCGGTGACCATTCTTCGTGAATGGGATGGCGAGGCCCAGGGAGATCAATTCGGCTGGATCGCCCGGGATGCCGGCGATCTCGATGGCGATGGCATTCACGATGTCACGACGTCCGCGCCCAGCAGCGGGGCGGGCGGGGCGATGAGCGGACGGGTGTACGCCTACTCCACCGCCAGCGGAAAACTGCTCTGGATGAACACCGGAGCCGCCGGCGATCAGCTGGGCCTCGGAATCGAGGCCGCGGGAGACGTCAACCGGGATGGGATTCCCGACATTATCGCCGGATCGCCCGGGGCTGGCAAAGCCTACGTCTTCTCCGGGAAGGATGGGTCAACGCTGCGGACCATGGTGGCGGAGGACAGCGCGGATGCATTCGGCCAGCACGTATCCGACCTGGGCGACGTCAATCACGACGGGTATGCCGACGTGATGGTGGGCGCCCCAATGAACGGCGCCGGAGGGGAGCATGCCGGGCGAGCCTACGTCTATTCCGGCAAGGATGGCTCGATCCTGCTCACCCTCACCGGCGAAGCCCCCGGCGATAACTACGGGACGACAGTCGCCGGGGCGGTGCGCGGGAACCTGTTCTGGATCCTGGTCGGCGCCGGCTCGGCCGGACCGAATCACTCCGGCCGGACCTATGTGTACCGGGGTCTCAACCGCACCCCGGCCTTCGTCATCGAATCGGACAGCACCGGCTCGTCCCTGGGCTCGATGTTCATCTCGGTGGTCGGGGACATCGACAAGGATGGCACCCCGGACATCTACGCCTCGGATTGGTCCAATAACGCCAATGGGCGGAGCACCGGCCGTATCTATGTCCATTCCGGTCGGACCGGCCAGCGGCTGCTCGCGCTGACCGGTGAAAATGCGGGCGACGGATTCGGTATCGGCTCGGCCGAAGCGGGAGACGTGAACCAGGACGGGTTCGATGACCTGGTCATCGGCGCCTGGCAGTTCGCGGGGCGGGCGCCATCGGGAGGAAAGATCTACGTCTACTCAGGCAAAGATGGTACCCTGCTGCGCGCCATAACGGGGATCGTCCCCGGAGAGACCCTGGGATTTGATGCCACCGGGCTCGGCGATGTCAACCACGACGACGTCCCTGATTTGCTGGTGACCTCGGCATGGAGCGCGATCAGGGGGACTCAGTCGGGGCGGGTATTCGTCCTGAGCGGGAAGCCCTGAGTGAGCAAGTAAGAATCATGACACGCTCCGACGTCAGGCTGATCCGTTAACTTCGATCCCAACGGGAACTGAATCAGACCGGCAGCAGCCGCCAGTAGTAGAGGAATGGAGCCAGCAGCACAAAGGCAGCGGCAAGCAGGGTGAGGTGGACCCGGCGCGCAGGAGAAAGCCACCCGTAACGCCATGCCCTGATCGCTGGTAGCAGCAGCAGGATCCCTGATATGGTTGCCATTACAAGGACAACTTCAAGTACGGTTACCGCCCGCGGTATCGCCCGGAGCGGGTGGGTGAACGAGAGAAACGCGGTGCCCAGCGCGCTGATGGGGGCCAGCAGCAGCAAGGCGGGCGCGACGGCAGACCAGCGCCACCATTTTCTCTCTTCCGGAGTACGCGGTGCACGGGTCTGACGAGAGCGCTGGACCAGAGCGATCGCCGGCCAGACCATGATGCGCAGCAGCGATACGAGCGCGATGCCGGCCAGGAGTAGCAGGTGGAGGCGCCCGTCCTCGAGCGGGCCGATGCGATCCCACGATCCCGGATCCCAGATCGAGCCGCTCACCATCAGCCCGACGACCCTGCCGGACGAATCCCGCCGAAACGCCACGACCTCCCCGCTGTCTCCCCGGAAGGTGACCCCGCCAGCCGGCCGGAGCTGGATCGGGCTCGACGCGCCAGGAGGAGTCAGGGCAATTCCCCCGCGCTCGCCGGGACGCACCCGCACCTGGGCGAAGATCGCCTGGAGCTTCTCAAAGTTGCTGCGGGAATACGCCGCCGTCCGGTACACCCCGGAGAGTTGCGTCACCGGTAGCGAGGCCGGGACGGGTGGGGATACAACTTCCGCCGCCGCATTCGGAAAGAACCGGTCCATGAAGTGGGCGGTGAATTGCTCCCGCAGGGCCGTCTGCTCGTCGCTCCCGGTAAAGACGAGATAAAAGCCGGCGCCGTCGTCCGGAAGCAGGAAAACCACCGAGTGATCCCCACTGTCGCCGGTGTGGAACAAGGTGCGATGGCCGTTGATCTCACCTTCGAAGAACCCGTAAGCCACGCCGGGGACGGACGGATCGGCCCTCCAATGGGAAGCATGCATCAATGCTATAGTGGAAGTCGCGAGTACCCGACCACCCCCGGCCGTGCTGTCGAGGGCACCGCCATTCAGGTGAGCAGCGATGAAGCGGCCCATATCCAGGGGAGTGGTGACCAGTGATCCGGCCGGATACGGATTGAAGACGACGTTCCGGCTCCGGTCGGGAGGCCCATCCGCGAGATCGGAAGTCCAGTCAGCCGGCGGAGGCTGATCGAAGCTGCTTCGGCTCATGCCCAGCGGGACGAATATCTCATCCGCAGCGTATTGGGAAAACGGTTTCCCCGCCCGGATCTCGACCAGGTAGCCCGCGAGGGCGATCCCCACGTTCGAATAGCTGACCTCGACTCCCGGCGCCACGACCCGGTGAGGCGGCCTGCTGAAGAACTCCGCCAGCGTCACCCGATCGGCGGGCAGCGCGACACTTCCCGCCATCCGGTTCTCGAATCCGGCTGTATGAGTCAGCAGTGCATCAATCGTTACCGGGTGCTGGAAACTTCCGTTCTCGAGGCGGGCCGCTTCCGGCAGGTACTGGTTGACATCGTCACTGAGCCGCCACATTCCCCGCTCGGCGAGTTGCAGCGCCGAGGTGGCAACCACCAACTTACCGTTGGAAGCGGCCCGGAAGATCGTCCGGGCTGGATCCACATCGTCGCCCGCTGCCGTCTTGCCGTACCCTGTCGCGTACGCCGGGTGCCCTCCGCACACCAGCACGAACGAAGCCCTCGGCACCTTGAGCGCCGGGGGAAGGGTCGACATGAACTGATGGAAGAAGGTGGAAACCGCCGCAGTGTCGCTACCGCAAACTCCTGGCGCCTGGGGAACCGGCCCCTGCAGCAGGAGCAGGGTGGCGACGACTCCCGACATCATGAGCATCGCGGAGCTTCAGGTGGGGACCACGACGTGACGCACTAGCTTGCCGGCATAGGCGCCCGCAAAGGCGATCGCCACCGCGATCAAGGATCCGACATTCAGACCGTGGAGGAGGCCAAAGACCGGGATCCAGATGCTGAGGCACAGCGCCCAGAGCCACGGACGCTCCGGCCCGAGAGCTCCAAGAATGCCCGAGCTCAATAGAATTACCCCAGCGGTGATGCCAGTGTCGTCCCAGGTGGAGCGCGAATCAACGTATCCGATGAAGAGCCCGAGGGTCACGCTGACCGCAAGCAGGATCCTTTGCATCGTTCGGTTCCGTTCGGCGGCGAATTCCGCCGCGAGCGAGGATGCCGTGCCAAACCGCCGGATCGCCGAGGTCAGCGCCTCATCAGATGTGGCGGCCTGACTTTCGCGGGCCTCAACTGCATCAAGCACATGGCCCCGCACCTCCTCCAGCAGGCGCGGGTCTATCACGCCGCGGCGGCGCAGCTCGCGGCGAAGCTGGTCCAGGAACGCATCGAGCGGAGGAGACATCAGGCGCCCACGATCCCCATGACAGCCCGGGAAAACTGGAGCCATTCCTGTTGCCGCTGCACCAGAACCCTGGCGCCCTTCCGGGTGAGCTGGTAGACCCGGCGCCGCCGGGTATCGCCTTCTGCCCACCGGCTGGTCAGCAGCCCGGAATGCTCCAGCCGGTGCAATGCCGGATATATGGTTCCTTCCGGGAGATCGAAGGTTCCGCCACTGCCGCGGCGAAGTCGCTCCGCAATGGCGTACCCATGGCCGGCCTGCTGGTGCAAAGCGGCCAGCAGGAGCAGATCGAGATGGCCCTTGAGGGCTTCGCCTTTCATACCTAGCAATGCTAGGTATAGCGGGGGCGGCCGTCAAGTGCGAGGCGGACCGGGGCGCTACTTCAGCGCGAAGATCTGCTCGAGCTGGTACGGGCGAATGACTTCCAGCTGGTCGTAGCGGCAGTCTTTCGGTGGTTTGTCCGCCCGCCAACGCAGAAAGGTGGTGGCATGGCGAAAACGGTCGCCCTGGAGATGGTCGTATTTCACTTCACACACCAGCTCGATGCGCAGCGGCTCCCACGACATGTCCTTGCCGGCGCTCCAGCGACTCTGCGCTCCCGGCATCCGTTGTGATACCGACTGCGCCTCGGCCCATTCCCGCCAGGGATGCTGGTCCAGCGCCTTCTTCCGGAGCGGCTCCAGCTCCGTCGCCAGCTGCTTCCGCATGGCCATGGTGAAGGACGAGGTCACCCCCACGTGGTGCAATACGCCCTTCTGGTCGAACAGGCCGAGCAGCAGCGAACCGACGATCCCTTCCCCGCTCTTGTGCCAGCGAAAACCCGCGACGACGCAGTCGGCGGTGCGCTCATGCTTGATTTTGATCATGGCCCGTTTGCCGGGCTGATAGCTGCCGCCGGCCGG
>JBDTTZ010000169.1:0-6291 GCA_040008015.1 Gemmatimonadota bacterium | reverse complement strand
CATCTACCGAAGATTCGGCAAAATCCGGGACGGCACAGTAGCCGGCCCGGATTTTCAGTTTCTTCTCGATCTCGCCCAGGTTCACCGACTGGGACTCGATGCTCTGGCCCAGACGCTGCATCAGACGGACGGCGCCTTCCGACTCGGTGGCCGGGGCGATTACGGCGAATTCCGACCGGCCCAGGCGCCCGATCGCATCGGAGGCGCGGCCTGAACGCCGGATAATATCGCCGACCCGCTCAGCGACGCGAGTCGCGATGTCCTCGGAAAGTTGTTCCGAGTCGGCTTGTTCGGGATCGGGGGAGAAGACAATGCAGGCGAGAGCGTGGTGGCGACGGTAGGCCTCAGACCCGATCTCCCGGGCCCGCTTGGCAAGACCCCGCATGTTATACAGCCCGGTCAGCTGATCGAGCAGGCTCTCGTCGCGGATCCGATCGATCTCGAACTTCGCGCGGATGAATGTCTGCAGCTTGAGCAGGAGGGCTTCACCGTCGAGCGGCTGGCCCAGGAATTCCCAGGCTCCGGCCCGGTACGCTTCCAGTCGCTGGGCTCTTCCAGAGGGGCCCGAGGTGGTGATAACGATCGGAATCGTTCCGCTGAAGCGGGGATCATCCCGGAGTGAGCGGCAGACCTCGACGCCGTGCATGTCCGGCATCTGGGCATCGAGAATGATGACATCGGGTTGGGCGGTGCGGGCACGATCGAGAGCCTGCTGGCCGGTATAGGCGCGCAACACCGCGAACCCATTGGGTGCCAGGATGCTTTCAAGCGAACGAGCAGACCATTCCTGATCGTTCGCGATAAGAACCAGCGGCGGGCGTGAGGTTTTCTCGCGATCGTTCATAACTCTCGCTGCGTATGCAGGAACCGACACCGGACGTGAAACCGAAACTTCAGCCTGCAGGACTCATGCGGGATGCTAATTAATGCGCAAGACGATACAAGTCTTGGTTTTATATTGCAATACGCCGGGCTCGGCCACCCCGTGACGCCGCGACGATGCTACAGGCTTGAGGCTACAAGACTTACCGTATTCGCCCGAGTGGTACCTCCAAGGATCTTCGGCCGGGACAACTGGTATAAGTTAATACATTCAAATAGTTTATGGGAATTGAAGACGGTCCCGAGCGGGTTGGGAGGCGGCAAAAGACCGGAGCCGGATGAGGGATCGTTTGCGGTGTAGTGGCAATGCGGCATAGCTGTAAGGAAGAGTCTACAGTCAGGAAATCGACATGTTATCGAAACCCGGTTATCACGTCTAACGAATTGGCTGCCATGAGCTTGGGTCACCTGCCCCTACTGTCGCTCCCCCCCAACTCTAGCACGAGGGATGCACGTGGGCGGAGCATGAAACCGCTCAACGAAACCCGCATCACAGTGCGGAGTGTGATCATCGGGGTATGCTGCTTGCTCGGGCTGCTGGTGCTTCCCGGTCGCGCCTTGGCGCAGGTAGCGCCGACGCTCGATCGCCGGCCCCAGGCTACCCGGGCGGAATTGCAGGCCCGGCTGGTCGAAATCGATCAGATTCTCGCCGGTATCTATAGCGAAGGGATCAAGCAACAGGTTCGTTCCGAAGCCGTAATGATCCAGGCACGCCTTCGTGATGGAGACTTCCAGGTGGGCGATCAGCTTGAGGTGCATCTCGCCGTGGCGATCACCCCGGCCGGACAGCCGATCAGCAATACGTTCTCGGTGGGACCCGACCAGGTGCTGCAGCTACCAGACCTGCCGCCGATTCCGCTGCACGGTGTATTGCGAGCGGAGGTAAAGGACTACATGACTGAGTTCTTGAGCCACTACTTCAAGGACCAGACAGTGACGGTATTACCTACGATCAGGCTCACCATTACGGGTGGTGTCAAGAATCCGGGGTTTTACCAAGTGCCAGCAGAGATTACGCTGCCCGACGCCATCGACAAGGCCGGCGGTTTCGGTGGCAGTTCCGACCTCAGCAAGACAGTAATCAAACGGGCCGACGAAGAACTCTGGGGACCGAAAGAGATGGGCCCGGCCATCACGGCCGCAGTCACGCTGGATCAGTTGAACCTGCGTTCCGGGGATGAGCTCGTCGTGGGAGAGAAGTCGACTACGGACTGGTTCAAGACCCTGCGAACCTACGCCATCATTCCCGGCCTTATTCTCAGCCTGGTCGCAATGGGCAAGCTGTTCGGGATTATCTGACACCGCAAGTGGAGGTATCGTTGCCGCACAGTGGTTCGAAAGCGGCGCGTGTGACCCCGCGCGAGCGCAGCTTGCGCCTGGTGGAAGACAGCGCCCTGGCGGTCAAGGTTCAAGTCCGCCACGAGGGACTCAATCGCGCCATTAACGTGGGCTTGGCATCTATTGCCCTGCTCCTGCTTTCCCCGGTTTTCCTGCTGATCGCGGTGCTGGTCAAGCTGTCTTCCAAGGGGCCGGTTTTCTACAGCCAGACCCGGGTCGGGATCGACCGGCGGGGCACCCGCAATACCGCGCCCAGTCATCGCCGGATCCAGGACCTCGGCGGTCACATCTTCACGATCTACAAGTTTCGCACGATGTGGGTGAACGCCGAGCATCTCTCCGGCGCCGTATGGGCGGCCAAGGAGGATCCCCGGGTGACCCGGATCGGCGGGCTGCTTCGCAAGTACCGGCTGGACGAGCTGCCCCAGCTTCTCAACGTACTGACCGGCGACATGAATATCGTGGGGCCCCGGCCCGAACGCCCCAGCATTTTCATGAAGCTGCGGAGAGAAATCCCGGGATACGCGGCGCGGCAACGGACCAAGCCGGGCATCACGGGACTGGCCCAGATCAACCTGCACTACGATGTGGACGTCGAGACCGTGCGGAACAAGCTGCGCTTCGACCTGATCTATCTCAGCCGCCAGGGAGTGGTTGAGGACATGAAGATCATGCTCAAGACGGTGCCGGTCGTCCTGTTCAAGCAGGGGGGATGGTAGCACCGGTGGCGACAACCGCGGATCCGATCGTTGGCAGCCGGGAAGAGCGGTCCTACCTCAGGTACGCGCCCTATGCGCTCACCGCGGTCGCGTTCCTGCTCCTGTTCGCCCGTCCAATCAGCCTCCTCTTCCGCGACTGGTGGAGCGATCCCGATGCGGGACACGGATTGCTGCTCTTTCCGGTCGCGCTCTGGCTGGCCTGGAAGTCCGGATTGCGGCGGGATCGAGCCGGCAACGTGGCGCTGGGAATCACCTTCATCATCCTGGCGGTGGCCCTCCGGTATCTGAGCGGACTGGCGGCCGAACTGTTCACCATGCGACTGTCCATGGTACTGGGCCTGGTCGGCGTCATCACTTTTTTTGCCGGCTTCCGCCAGGTCCTGCATTGGTGGCTTCCCGTCTCGCTCATCGTTCTCTCCATCCCGATCCCGGCCGTCCTTACCAACGCTCTCGCGTTTCCGTTGCAGCTCAAGGCCTCCGCGATGGGAGCCTGGTTGCTGGAACACCGGCACGTCCCGGCGCGACTGATGGGGAATGTCATTCTTCTGCCCGGCCGGCAATTGTTCGTCACCGAAGCCTGCAGCGGCCTGCGCTCCCTGACCGCGCTGCTCGCGCTGGGCCTGCTGGTGGGTGGCATCTGGCTGCGTTATCCGGTGAGCCGCGCCTTCCTGGTTCTCATCACCCTGCCGGTGGCGATCCTGGTGAACGCGTTCCGGGTCTTCCTGACCGGCTTCCTGGTCTACTACGTGTCGCCGGCGATGGGCGAAGGGTTCATGCACATGAGCGAAGGCTGGCTGCTGTTTGTCATCGCCTTCCTGTTGCTGGGATTGATGACCTGGGGAATCAGAATCCTGGAGCGGCGGATCTCGCGGAAGGAAGTGGACAGCCATGCGTAACTGGACCCCGTGGATTCCCGGCAGCCTGCTGGGCGTCGGTTGCATCTTCACGCTTTTCATCAACCGGCAGCAGGATATGCCGCTCGCGGCACCGCTCTCGAGCCTGCCCGCCGCGGTGGCCGGATACCCGGGGACCGAGCGGCCGATCTCGGAAGAGGAACAGCGCGCCGCCGGCATGACCAACTACTCCTTCCGGACCTTTGCCCGGGACAGCACGATCGCCTTCACCATCTACGTTGGCTATTACGATCACCAGACGCAGGGAAAGACAATTCACTCGCCCAAGAATTGTCTGCCCGGTTCGGGCTGGGAAGCGCTGGCGCAGTCGGAGCGTACCGTGCCCACTCCGGAACGCAAGGAAACCGTCAATCGCTATCTGTTGCAGAACGGGCAGCAGCGGGCCCTGGTGTTCTACTGGTACCAGGGGAGAGGACGGGTGGCCGCGAACGAATACCAGGTGAAATGGGAACTGCTGCGGGATTCCGCAGTGCACGGCCGCAGTGAGGAAGCGCTGGTGCGGATCGTGGTGAACCTGACACCGGAAATGGATGAGGGTGCGGCAGACCAGCTCGCCACCCGGGTGGCGGAAGAGCTGATTCCGTCGGTCTACAAAGTTCTGCCGTCATAGGGGGTCGATCTTGGATCGACCCCTACCGGTCGACCCCTCCCCTTACATCCCTGGAATCCGATCCGAGGTCCGGCGCGGACCGCTGGTGCGCTCGGGCAATCCCGCCAGTGACCGCCGCGCGCCGATTCCCATGGCCAGGGACGCCAGCCCGAGAAGGACTCCCGCCAGCAACCGCCGAGTGACCCCGAAATCCATTCCCCGCAAGGCAGGATCGAGCCCCCGCTGCAGCAGCAGCACCTGGATGATCATGAGCACGGTGAGCAGCAGCAGGACCACACCCAGGACCAGGGCGGCGAGTTCCAGCCGCCGCAGGCTCGACCGGTCGTCCAGCAGCAGGCCCGTGATGAACGCGATCACCAGGGCGGCCAGCAGGATCGCGCCGTGATCAATCAGCAGAGAGACCAGAAGAAAGCGCCAACCGGAGTCGCCCGGATGAAACGGCCAGGCCCGGGCGAGGGGATCGAACAGGGGAACCAGGGCGAGGACCAGCGCCGTGGGATACAAGCTGCGCAGCAGCGGGCGATAGCGGGCGTCGAGCGGCGAAATGGTCCAGCTCCTTTCGACCAGGGTTCCGGCCTACTGGGCCGGGCGGCGGGTCGGTTCCCAGATGGGATTGCGCTCCCCTCGCAGCGCCTTGCTCCAGGCCAGCAGGCCGGCGAGGTTGGCGGCGAAGATGAACGCGCAAATGGTGATCAACCGGGGCAGCGGCCGCCGGTCCGCCTGGTGCATGGCTGCCGCTCCCAGCATCGTGCCAATGCCGGCGAGAAGCAGGCCGAGCTGGGCGAGCCGGGATCGAGGCGCCAGCATGGCCAAACCAAAGAGAATTCCCGGGGCGGTGAGAAAGACCAGCCACCGGGTGAGCTTGTGACTGATCAGTTTGAAGGAAAACGCACCAAAACGAAAGGGATTCATGAGATGCCGCTCATACCAGAGGGTCTCGAGACCCCGGGCCATGGTGCGGACCTTTCGGCGGAACTCCGAGCGAATTTCTCCGGAGCGCGGCACCAGGCAAATGGCCTCGTCCACCGATACGGCACGGAGCCCGTGCTCCCGGCTGATCAGGGCTGATGCGAAGTCACGGCTCAGGGCGCCGGGGAAGAGCGACACGTGCAGGTGGCGCCGGATAGCATAGAAGCAGCCGCTGGCTCCCACGATCCCTCCCAACCGGGTTTCCAGCGCTCGCACCGACATCTCGTAGCCGACATACCCCGACTCCGCCCGGTTCCGCTCCGTCGTAATGTGGCCCACGCTCAGGTCCCGCCCACTGGCTACCCCGATAGTCGGGTCCTGGAACACCCGGATCAGCGGCTTCAGCGCCTCGGGGAGAATCCGAATCGTGGCGTCGGTGTTGATGACGATATCCCCGGTGAGGTAGGGCGCGGAAGCATTCTCCGCCGCCGTCTTGCCGCTCCGCTCCGGTAGCCGGAGAAGCTCCACGCCCTGGTTGGCGTATTCCCGGACGATGTCATCGGTTCCATCCGTCGAGGCGTCCGAGGTAACCAGGATCTGCCTTCGATCGGCGGGATAATCCAGCGCGAGCAGGCTGTCGATGGTCCGCCGGATGGAGCTCGCTTCGTTGTAGGCGGGCAGCGAGATACTGATTCGGGGCCACACCTCAGGGTCGGACCATCGCCGGGGAGAACGACGGAACCGGCCCAGGAACCAGAGCAGGATGGGATACACCAGGTAGCTATAGACCAGGAGCATGATTGGCAGGAGAATCAACGACCAGGCCGCCATCTTGATCATGGCATGATACTCGGCGGCCCGGCGATCTCACGATACATCGTTTCGTGACGATCGAGCCAGGGTTCCAGGGCGAAGTGGG
>JBDTTZ010000168.1:0-6685 GCA_040008015.1 Gemmatimonadota bacterium | reverse complement strand
AAGGCCGCGGCGCTGGTCCAGAGCAGCGCGATCGGCAGCGGGTCGGAAATCTTCACCAGCCAGTTCATCACCATGTTGGTAGTCCATTCGCTCGGGAGGAATGGACTAGTCGGCGTTCGCAGCACGGTGATAAAGTCCACCAGGCTCTGGAATCCCTCCGGCCGCGCCAGCCGTTCCGGGCGCACCACGCGGAGCATCAGGACCACGCCGCCCGCCGCGCCGATCGCGATGAGGCTCAGCAGGTCCCGGGTGCGCCGGGCAGGGAAGATGTTCACCAGGACCAGGGTGAGCCCGGTCCCCACGACCGCCGGCATCACGAGAAAGGGAATCAGCGCGGCGGTGACGATAATGGGAAAGAGCCAGCCGCCGCCGAACACCACGCCGTAGGCCGTGAAGATGGGAACCGCAAGGAGCACCACCATCCACGAGGAGTGCAGGATGGTCTCGCTCAGCTTGCTGAGGTAGAACCGGAGCCAGTCCACCGGCGCCGAAACGACGAGGTCGAGGTCCTTGGCCAGGAAAAACGTGGAAAGTGACGTGATCAGGTTGGAGAGCAGCAGGACCGAGAGAAAGGCGAGCAGTGCCATCTCCAACAGTTTTCCGGGCACCAGGATCCCGATCTCTTCGATGCTTTTGAAGTACTTGAGGACCTTGTAGAGCACCCCGAAGATGGCGATCCAGAATATCACACCGACGATACTGATGAGTATCACCTTGCCGCTGGCGCCGCGCCGCCCCTGCTTGCCGCGGGTCAGGGCGCTCCGCCACTTGGGAGACAGCAGCGTCCAGATGGCCGGCTGGGTGATCGGCGAGTCGCTCATCGCCGGTCCGGCCCCAGCACGTTGCCTACGTCCCGGTCCTGCAATTCCCCGGTGATCTTGAGGAACAGGTCTTCCAGGCTCATGTCACCCGAGGCGGTATGCTCCCGCAGCTCGGCCATGGTGCCCTGGGCCACGATCTTCCCGCTCTTGATGATCGCGATCCGGTCGCACATCGCCTCGGCGACTTCCATGGTATGGGTGCTCATGAGCACGGTGCCGCCCCGGCTCACGAATTCCCGGAACAGGTCCTTGAGCAGCCGGGCGCTGGCCGGGTCGAGGCCCACCATGGGCTCATCCACCACGATGACCTGGGGACGGTGCACCAGCGCACTGGAGATGATGAGCTTCTGCCGCATGCCGTGGCTGTAGGACTCGACCAGCTCGTGCTTCCAGCGCGCCAGCTCGAAGAGATCGAGCAGCTCGTCGGCCCGGCGCTCCACCTCCGCGCCGCCCTGGCCATACAGTGCTGCCACGAAGCGGAGGAATTCCGCCCCGGTCAGTTTCTCGTACACGTAGGGCCGGTCGGGAATGAATCCCAGGCGGCTCTTGGCGTGAAGCGGCCGAGCCTGGATGTCGTCGCCCGCGATCTCCACGGTGCCTTCCGTCGGCTTCAGGATGCCGGCGATCATGCGGAGAGTGGTGGTCTTGCCCGCGCCATTGGGGCCAAGGAACCCGAACAGCTCGCCTTCGGGGACCGTGAGGTTGACGCCGTCCACCGCGGTGAACCGGCCGTACTTCTTGGTGAGGTTGATCAGCCGGATCATGGGCGCGCCGCGTTCAGGTTGACCTCGAGCCCGGCCGCCATGGGCAGCAGGTCGAGTGGACGGGCGTAGCCGTCTACCAGGAGCCGGAGCCGGCCGGCGTCCGCCGGAAACTGGTTCCAGGTCGGATCCACGGGAATCCAGCGGTTCAGGAAAACCTCCGCCCAGGAGTGGTAGTAGAACTGGCCATTCACCAGCAGGAGACCGCTGACCGGCCGGGCCGGAATGCCGGCTGCGCGCGCCATGGCCACGTAGAGCAGGGTGTGCCCGTCCACGTCGGCCTGGCGGGTGCGCAACACGGTGCTGGCCGGCGCCAGCACCGGATCGGCGGTGGCCGCGATGTTCCGCGCGACCCACTCCACCAGGGCCCGCGCGATCCGATCCGGCGCTGTTGCCTCCCCCACGATCGAACGGACCCGGGACAGCAGCTGCGGGTCGTCCAGGATCATCATCCCGTCGCCGCGGAGCCAGCGAGAAGAGCCGGGGGGTCGCCGGACCGATCCGGTGTCGCTGCTGCTGTCCAGCGAAACCATGTGGACCTGGATTCCTCCCCGGCTCACACTCAGGCCTGGTTGAGCCAGGCTGTCCGGTCCCGGGCTCCAGTCATATCCATTTCCGCTGACCTGGACGGCCATTTCTGGGATCGGCGCTCCTCGCGCGAGACCATCGGCCACGATGGTTCGCGGAATGACATTGCCGGGTGGAGGCTGCGGACGTTCGGCGCGCTGCATCCGGTAGTTGGTGCTGACGATCTCAAAGGCTGAACGGTTGAAGGAGAGCCCGGACGGCGCCTCGATGGTAATCGGCAATCCCCGGGAGTCCACCCATATCCCGATGCTGCGGCGGGAATCCCGCCAGGCAACTCGCCAGGCCCGCATGGTGTCGGAGTGCACCGGCGTCCAGGTCCGGGCGGCCTGGACATATTCAGCGCTGTCGGGGACCAGGAAGGTGGTATCGTATTGCACGGTCAGGTCCACGGTATCCCGCGCCAGGGTCGTCAGATCGAATATCCCGATACGGGTGTGCTCGCCGGTCTGCAAACGCTGTTGCAATGCCAGGGCCACCGTCGCCATCATGGGCGGAATCAGTGGAGTGGCGCCGACCTGCACCCGGCGGCTGGGTTCGCCGGTGCCGGGTGTGATGACCAGGATGGAATCGTCTTCCAGGGTTCCCTGCTGAATGACCGGGCCGGCGCGACCGGGGTAACTGAGCCGGAAATCGTGGAGCGCGAGGTCGGTGCCGAGGGTGTACGTGGTGGTGTACTGGGTGCGGACCCGGGTGCGCTGGATGGGAAGATCGAAGCCGAGCTGCTCGGTGATGCGGACGCTGTCGGTCAGTGTATCCACGGTGATAGTGGCGATGCCGATCTGCTCGCGGTCGACCTCGATCGAAAAGAAATAGGTGTCGGGCGGGAGGATCGTCACCGCGCCGGTGGTAAACGCGCGGCTCCCCCGATGGTATACCCTCCAGGCGAGCCAACCCAGGGTGCCTGCCCATGTGCCCAGGATCGCGACGGCCACCAGGCGCCGATTCAGGATGGGTGCCTGGTGACGACGGCCTGGACCGTGGTGCGCTCGTTCTCGTTGTTTACCACGATCAGCAGCCGGGAAGGGAAGCGGGCCATCCGGCTGGTCTGTTCGAGCAGCTGCGCCGCCTCCTCCAGGCTGAGCTGGCCCGCGCCGGTGCCAACCAGGGGCGTCGCCATGCTTGCCAGCTCCCAGTCGGCGGCGCGCTGCCAGGCGGAGATCAGGGCGCGCCGCACCGTGTCGGCGTCCGCGGGAGTCTGGGGGCTCTGAATCACGGCATGGACCACGAACTTCGCGGTGAGATCGCCGGCGCCGGTGACCACGGCGGCGCCGACCACCAGCGGCTGCTGGATTCGCCGCTGCGCGGTGAACCGCTCACCGGCGAGCTCATCGAGACGGGAAATCATCGGGGTGGCCGGATCCAGCCGGTCGCTGGCGGGACGCAGGACCGCGTCCACGTCGAGGAAGGCCAGGTCGTCAACCACCACCTGGATCACTGCGCGGCGCTCTCCCGCGCCTTTCGGTACATCTCGATTGCCTCAGCCGGGCGATGCATGCGATCGAAGACCCGGCCCAGCAGGTGATAGGCTTTGCCGAAGCCGGGATCCAGCTGGATCGCCTGCTCCAGCGCCAGCTGGGCGCCGGTCAGGTCGCCGGCCTGGTTCCGGGCATCGCCCAGGTAGTACCAGGCGGCCGGGTTCTGCCGGTCCGCCTCGACCGCCCGGCGGAATTCTTCCGACGCCTCCTCCGGCAAACCCTTCTTCCATAACACCAGGCCCAGGTTGTAATGGGCGCCGCCGTTGGCCGGTGCCAGCCGGATCGCCCGGCGGAGATCGGCCTCCGCTTCGCCGTACCGCTTGAGGGTGCCATAGATGGCGCCCCGGTTGACGAGGATGTCCACCTGGTCCGGGTGATGCCGCAGCGCGGCGTTCAGCTCGTCAACCGCCATCTCCGGCTCGCCGTTCGATTCGAACAGGAGCGCGAGATTGTTGCGGCCGGCCAGGCTGCCGGGCTCCAGCGCCAGCAGCTGGCGGTAGATCTGGACCGCTTCGGTGCGGCGGGAGCGGTCCTGTGCTTCCCGGGCCCGGCGCAACAGTTGTTCGGGGATGGTCCCTTCGGTAACCGGCTCGGGCTCGGCCGCGCCGCTGCCGCTGCCGCTGCTGTCGCCGGCGAAGGGGCGCAGGGAGAAGTGGCCGTCCACTCCGCGGGCGGCCTGGTCGGCTTCCAGGCCGGCAGTGGCGAACAGCTCGTCGAGAGCCTGCTCGCGGCCGCTGCTGCGGCTGTGACGGGCACGACGCATGAATTACTCCGGGAATTGCAAGGCAGATCGCGAGATCGCCTGTTGATTGATCGGTTCTCCGCCGTAATGGTGCGAAGTTCTCACCTGCATGGTAGAAGATTTGGCGGAAAACCGCTACCCAGCCGCGAGAGGGCCGAGAATGTGTGTCCTTGACTTTGGGGGAAGACCCGCCGGAAGCTGCCAGGGACTCGACCGGTGACCTGGTTTTGCGCCTTGCAACAGCTTAATGCTCTTGCGGATCTCGAATCCGGCATGGTTGCAGCCTTTCCGGCTAGATCCCGACGTGGGTTCAGAATCCGATCGGTAACTGAACTTGAATCGGGGTGCGTAACGCGGATAGCTTTACACTCTTATGTCCGAACCGTCCCAGGAGTTCCTCGTCGTCCGCGGTGCCCGTGAGCACAATCTCAAGAACGTCTCGGTTTCAATTCCCCGAAATCAGCTGACCGTTATCACCGGCCTTTCCGGGTCCGGCAAGTCTTCGCTCGCCTTCGACACCATTTACGCCGAAGGCCAGCGCCGCTACGTGGAGTCGCTCTCGGCCTACGCGCGGCAGTTCCTTGGCCTCATGGAAAAGCCGGATGTAGACGCCATCGAGGGCCTCTCGCCCGCCATCTCCATAGAACAGAAGAGTGGAGCCCAGAACCCGCGTTCCACGGTGGGCACGGTCACCGAGATCTACGACTATCTGCGGCTGCTGTGGGCCCGGGCCGGGATTCCGCATTGCCCCAACGACGGTACCCCGGTGGAGCGGCAGAGCGCCTCCCAGATTACCGACCTCATTTCCAGCTGGCCCGGGGGAACCCGGATCGAGGTGCTGGCCCCGCTGGTCCGGGGCCGCAAAGGCGAATTCAAGGACCTGTTCGAGGATGCCCGCCGCCAGGGCTTCGTCCGGGTCCGGGTGGACGGCGAGACCCATGACCTGACCCAGGTCCCTCAGCTCAATCGCCGGCAGAATCACGACATCTCGCTGCTGGTGGACCGGCTGGTGGTGCGGCCCGAGGATCGTTCCCGGCTCCACGACTCGATCGAAACCGCACTCAAGGCGGCGGAAGGGGTCGCGGAGGTCGTGAACCATGCGATCCACACGACTCAGTTCTTCAGCGAGCGCTTCGCCTGCCCGGTCTGCGGCCTCTCGCTTCCCGAGCTGGAACCCCGCCAGTTCTCCTTCAACTCCCCCTTCGGCGTCTGCCCCGACTGCAACGGGCTGGGCACCCGGAGGGAGGTGAGTGCCGAACTGGTGCTCGGCGACCCCAGCATTTCAATCCTCGAGGGGGTCATCCTGCCCTGGGGCGAGCCGTCGGGATATCTCCGCAAGGTGGTGCTGCCCACCCTGGCCCGGGCCTTCAAGTTCGATCTCAACCAGCCCTGGGGCGACCTGAGCGACGTCGCTCGCAAGGCGATCCTGCGGGGCGCACCGGGAAAGACGCTGCGTTTCTCCACCGAGGGAGCCCGCGCCCGGAGCGAATACGAAAGCGAGTGGGAAGGGGTGCTCAAGAACGTGGAGCGCCGCTACCGCGAATCGGGCAGCGATTCGGTGCGCACCGGCCTCGAGGAGTTCATGCTCGAAATGCCCTGCGCGACTTGCAACGGCCGCCGGCTCAAGCCCGAGAGCCTCGCGGTCCTGGTCGCGGGAAAGAGCATTGGCGACGTGGTGGAGCTGCCGGTGTGGCGCGCCTTCGAATTCTTCCGCGACCTGCCCGTCGCCGGACCAGGAAAGAAGGGGCTGGATCCCGATATCGCCGGCCCGATTCTCAAGGAAGTTACCGACCGGCTGCGCTTTCTTCGCGATGTCGGCCTGGAATACCTGACCCTGGGCCGCGGCGCGGCTTCACTCTCCGGCGGCGAGGCCCAGCGCATCCGGCTGGCCACCCAGATCGGCTCCCGGCTGGTCGGGGTGCTCTACATCCTCGATGAGCCCAGTATCGGTCTTCACCAGCGCGACAATGCCCGCCTGCTCGGCACCCTGCGGGATCTTCGCGACCTGGGAAATACCGTGATCGTGGTGGAGCACGATGAAGACACCATCCGGGCGGCGGATCACGTGGTGGACCTGGGGCCGGGTGCGGGGAGATTTGGAGGCGAGGTCGTCGCGGAAGGAGACGTGGAGGCGATCCTCCGGCATCCCACCTCGCTGACGGCGCGCTATCTCCGGCAGGAGCTCCGCATCCCGATCCCCGCCGGCCGGCGCATCGCGACTCCGGGACGCCGGCTCCGCGTCATCGAAGCCCGGGAAAACAATCTCCAGAACATCAACGTCGACTTCCCACTGGGCAT
>JBDTTZ010000167.1:0-2094 GCA_040008015.1 Gemmatimonadota bacterium | reverse complement strand
GGGCGCTCTCCCTAGCGGTTCCAGGGGCAACCGTGCAAGTTGAAGGCAACTCTTGGGTTGGCCGAACCCCGGATGGCCGGATCGTCGGGCGCGCCGAACGCCTCGATGCCGACAGTCCCCCTTGGGCAGCACCGCTTTTCGGGTTTGAAATCGCAATTGATCCCTCGCCTCGGCCGGTGCCGAAGGCAAAGCCGCTGCCGACGACCCCGGCTTCGGAGCGCGACCTTGCTCTGCTGCTCCCGGCAGGGGTAACCGCTGCCCAGGTCACCGACGTGATCACCAGGGCGGCAGCCAGGATACTGGAACAGGTTCGGGTCACCGACGAGTATCGCGGCAAGCCGCTGCCGCCCGAGGTGAGGAACGTGGTGTTCCACCTCGTGTTCCGTGCCCCCGATCGCACCCTGGAAAAGGCGGAAGTGGACCAGGCGTGCGCGAAGGTGGTCAAGACACTGGAGAGCGAGCTTGGTGTACACCTACGAGAGGCCTGATTTCCGGGCCCTGGACGAACTGGAGCAGCTGCTCCGCCATGTCGGTGAAGAGCTGGCCGCCTGGCGGCGCCGCTCGCTCAAGGCCGAGGCGGAGCTCCAGGAATACAAGACCAGTGGCCGAGGGCCCGCCGGGCCGGAGATGGTACAGGCCCGCCAGCGGGTGATCGATCTCGAGTTGGAGAACCAGCAGCTGCGGGAACGAATCGAGGCGGCGCGGGAGCGGGTCGCCACGATCGAAAGCCGGCTCACCTTCCTGGCGCAGGAACGCGAGGACGGAGCGGCGTGAACCCCAGCAAGCATGCGGTCAAGGTGACCATCGGAGGCGAGGAGTACACGGTCAAGTCCGAGCTCCCGCCCGAATACACCAAGGAAGTGGCCGCCTACGTCGATGCCGCGCTGAAACGGGTGCGGGACATGGTCCCCCTGGTCGAGTCGCACAAGGCGGCCATCCTGGCGGCGCTCGCCATCACCGATGAATTGTTCCAGGCCCGCCGGGGAGACCGGGAGATGTCGGCCCGGCTCAATACCATGGCCGACGATCTGGCTCGGCTGCTGCCACCATCCAAACGCGGGAACCGGACTTCAGGGACGTTTTCGATCAACGAGTAACCAGGCCGGGGGGCTGGCCTGTTTGGAGATAGAGCATGGAACCTTACCTCATACCCCTCCTCGGGGGCATCGCGGGCGGACTCGTCCTCGCCACGATTGTCTCCATCCTGTATCATCGCGCCAAACGGAAGACTGCTTCGGACCTGCTGGTCGCGGCCGGTGCTCAGGCCGCCCAGGTCAAGGTCGAGGCTGCCCGGCTCCAGGCCGAGGCTGCCCAACACCAGGCCGAGGCCAAGCGACTGGCGGATCACGCGGTCGCCGATGCCCAGCGCGACATCGAGGCGGCACGGGCCGCCGCGGTGCTGGAAGGCAAGATGGAGTCGCTCAAGATGCGCGAAGAAGTCGAGCGCGACTCGCTGAAGCGGCGGGAAGAGATGGAGCGGCTGGATCGGCGCGCGCAGGACCGGGAGCAATCCCTGGATCGCCGCTCCGGTGAGCTGAAGGAGCAGGAGACCCGGCTCGCCGGCCGGGACGGCGAGCTCAAGCGCAAGACCCAGGAGATCGAGACCCGGCAGGCGGCGCTGGAGAAGCTGGAAGGAGAGGAGCGCCGGAGACTGGAGCGGGTGGCGGGGATGACCGCGGAAGACGCCCGCAAGGAGCTGATGCACAAGGTGGAGGACGAGGCCCGCAGCGATGCCGCGGCCCTCGCGCGCGACATCAAGGAGCAGGCCCGCAAGGGAGCCGAAAAGGAATCCAAGCGGATCATTTCGATGGCGATCCAGCGGATCGCCGCCGAGCACACCGCGGAAAGCACCGTCGCCGCGGTCACCCTGCCGAACGACGAGATGAAAGGCCGGATCATCGGCCGCGAAGGGCGGAACATCCGCGCCTTCGAGACCGCCACCGGGGTGGACGTCATCATCGATGACACGCCGGACACCGTCGTCATCTCCTGCTTCGACCCGGTCCGCCGCGAAGTCGCCCGGCGCGCGCTGGAGGCGTTGATCGCCGACGGCCGGATTCATCCCGGCCGGATCGAAGAGGTCGTCACCAAGCT
>JBDTTZ010000166.1:0-2725 GCA_040008015.1 Gemmatimonadota bacterium | reverse complement strand
GACTACGTCGAGCACGTGCAGCCCTGGGAGATGCACTTCCGGGGCTACGGCGACCGGGCCCGGCTGGAGCGGGATCAGTTCATCCAGAAGAATTGCTACGCCTGCGATGAGCTGGGCTCCAAGTTCTTCGTCAACGACCGGGAGAATCCCTACAACTTCGACCAGGACAAGCCCTTCCACTGGATTCGCGGGCGCCACGTCGGCGGCCGGTCCATCATGTGGGGGCGCCAGGTCTACCGCTGGAGCGATCTCGATTTCGAGGCCAATGGGCAGGACGGCTACGGGGTGGACTGGCCCATTCGCTACGCCGATATCGAGCCCTGGTACGACTACGTCGAAGAGTTCATCGGGATCAGCGGAGAACGGCTGGGCCTGCCCCAGCTCCCCGATGGCCGGTTTCTCCCACCCATGCCGCTCAACTGCGCCGAGCAGGTGGTGAAGGAAGGCGTGGCCCGGTCCTTTGGCGGGGAACGGGTGCTCACCGTCGGCCGTTGCGCCATTCTTACGGCGCCGCATGGCGGCCGGGCCCCGTGTCACTACTGCGGACCCTGCGAACGAGGCTGTATCACCCGCTCCTATTTCAGCAGCGTCGGCGTCACGCTTCCCGCGGCCCGGGCCACCGGCCGGCTTACCCTCAAGCCGTGGAGCGTGGTGCACAGCGTGGTCTATGATGCCGCGCGCGACCGGGCGACCGGGGTCCGCGTGATCGATGCCCAGACCCGGCAGCCGGTCGAATACACCGCCCGTCTTGTCTTCCTCTGCGCCTCGGCGTTGGAATCCGCCCGCATACTGCTGAATTCAAGGACCCCGCGCTGGAGCACCGGGCTCGGCAACTCCAGCGGCGAGCTGGGCCGGAACCTGATGGATCATTGCATGGGTGGCGGCGCCGGTGGCCGCATCGAGGGAATGGAAGACAAGCAGACCTTCGGCAATCGCCCCAACGGGATCTATCTGCCGCGGTTCCGGAATGTGAAGGCCCAGCATCCTGACTTCCTTCGCGGCTACGCCTTCCAGGGCGGTGGCGGCCGGGACGGTTGGGGCCGAGGGACCGGTATGGCGGGATTCGGGAAACAGTTGAAGGAGGCACTGCGCACTCCGGGCTCCTGGAGTTTCGGCTTCTACGGCTTCGGCGAATGCCTTCCCCGCCCCAGCAATTACATCGAGCTGGATCCGGTGCTGGTGGATGCCTGGGGAATTCCCGCGCTCCGCATCAACTGCCAGTGGAGCGACAACGAGCGGGCGTTGCTGAAAGACATGGCCGTCACTGCGGGCGAGATGCTGGAGGCGGCCGGCGCCAGGGATGTGAGCACCTACGTGCAGAACAACCCACCCGGGCTCACCATCCACGAGATGGGCACCGCGCGGATGGGCCGGGATCCGAAGACCTCGGTGTTGAACGGGAACAACCAGATGCACGACGTGAAGAACGTGTTTGTGACCGACGGGGCGTGCATGGCGTCCAGCGCGAACCAGAATCCATCCATCACCTACATGGCGCTGACCGCGCGCGCCGCGGCGTTCGCCGTGGACGCGATGAAGCGCAACGAGCTATGATCGACCGACGTGATTTCCTCAAGTCCAGCGCTGCCCTGCTTGCGGCCGCCCAGCTTCCGCGGCCGGTGACCTCGCTCCTCGGCGGCTCCGCGAACCTCGACAAGATCGGGGTCCAGCTCTACACCCTGCGCCACGAGATGGAGCGGGATTTCGAAGCCACCCTCCGCCGGGTGGCCGAAGTCGGGTTCCAGGAGGTGGAGTTCGCCGGGTATTTCGGCCACACCCCGAAACAGGTGCACGACCTCCTGGCCGAGCTCAAGCTCAACTCGCCCTCGGCCCACATGCCGTATGAATCGCTGGAGACCAACTGGCAGGAGATCCTGGACCAGGCCCGGGAGATCGGGCACCAGTACGCGTTGATCGCGTGGACCCCGGAAGAAGAGCGGAAGACGCTGGACGACTGGAAACGGATCGCCGACAAGTTCAACCGGGCCGGCGAGGCCGCGCGGCGGGCCGGCCTCAAGTTCGGCTATCACAATCACAATTTTGAATTCACCCCAATCGACGGCAAGGTCCCATTCGACGTGCTGCTGGCCGAAACCGACCCCGCGCTGGTGAAGATCGAGATGGATCTATACTGGATCACTCTGGCCGGCGGCGACCCGCTGGTCTACTTCCGGCAGCAGCCCGGCCGTTTCCCGCTGGTTCACGTCAAGGACATGAAGAAGGGCCCCCCGCCCCGGATGGTGGACGTGGGCGCGGGGGACATCAACTTCAAGGCCATTTTCGCCCGGCACGAGCAGGCGGGAATCCAACACTACTTCGTGGAGCACGACGAGCCGGCGGATCCGTGGGCGAGCATAGCGGCGAGCTACCGCTACCTGAGAGGACTGGAGTTCTAGCACAGGAAAGAGGCGGCCGACCAGGCCGCCTCTCTCGTTCTGCCCGGCTGGCGAGCTAGTTCTTCGCCAGCGGCGAATCCGCGCTCACGATCACAAACTCCGCCCGCCGGTTCTGAGCCCACGCCGTTTCGCCGCTGCCGGCATCAATGGGTGAATTCTCCCCCGACGACGCCAGGTCGAACCGGGAAACATCGATTCCCTGCTCGATCAGGTAGCGCTGGACCGCCGCGGCCCGCCGATCGCCGAGCGCTTCGTTGTACTGGTCCGACCCGCGACTATCTGTGGCCCCGGTAATCCGCAGGCGCACCCCGGGATTGGCCTTGAGAATC
>JBDTTZ010000165.1:0-3504 GCA_040008015.1 Gemmatimonadota bacterium | reverse complement strand
CGAAGAGCGTCGTCACCCCGGTCAGGGCACCGGCGTTGTTGTAGCAGGTGACGAAGTTGGTGGTGTTGTTCTGGGCGGCACAGGCATTGGGATTCGCCTGGGTCTCGTTGGTCGTTGGCGACGACGGGCCGTCGAACCAGCGCGCCCCGTTGTAGTCACAGCCCGCTCCGCCGGAAAAGCCCGTGGCCGAGTTCACGCAGCCGCGGCCGAAGGAGTTGGTGTAATAGTTCCCCTCGAGCGTCACGTCCAGCTTGCCCGCCAGGGTAAAGGTGCTGTCTCCGCCGAACCGCGACGCCAGGGCATTGTCCGGCGAGATGGCCGTGAAGGAGAAGGAGAAGTGCTTTTCGGTATTGTCGACTTCCTGCACCAGCGGGATCTGCAGCACGATCGAATCGGTGGCGGTGAGTACCGTCGTCCAGTACTGGTTCGCGATCCCGTCATACGCCGATCCCAGCACCATGCTGTCCAGCCGCACGGTAATGGCGCCCGGTGCGGCGATCACCTGCTTCACGAACGCCGCCAGGGCAAGGTTCCACCCATTGGACGCTGGCATCTTCTTGCTGAAAATACCGCTGCTCGGATCCAGGCTTGGCACGGTCTGGTCGGACTGCTTCACACCCCGGCCGAAGACCGACGCATCCAGGATGGCTTCGTTCTGGAAGTTGGACGCCGAGCGCACCGGCGTCACCGCCTTGGTGGCGCGCGGCGATTCGAGATTGGTCGGCCCGGACTGGAACGAGTTCACGTCGAACGCCGTCACCGTGTAGAAGTAGCGGAAGTTGTTGCGCGGCGCATCCGGCGCTCCGGGAACCCGGGCACTGCCGGCGGCATCGTTGTACACGAACGGCACGCCGTTGTCGGACAATACGGGGCAGGCTGACGGAGCGCAGCTGCCCGCGCCGCCAGTCAGTGCCGTATCCGCGATCAGCACGATGGCGTCCCCGCTCTGCAGCGCGGTCCGTTCGCCCAGCTTGACCTGGATGATCGGGCCCACCAGCGGAATAACAACCGAATCGACCCGGGCGACGCCCGGGGTAAAGGGTCCAAACACGACCGGGCAACCCGCCACGATCGGCACCGTGAGCTCCGGAGCGCACTGGGGAGTCGGATTGACCTGGCCCGCAAAGTCGGAGATCAGGGTTCCGGCATAGTCGAACTGGGCCAGCAACCGGAGCGCGTTCGGCGCATCCACCCGGCCGCGATAGACCCGGTAGCCTTCGACGTCGAACTGCCGATAGTTCGGGTCGTACAGCACGTTGGGCACCAGGGTCGACGGATCGTTCGGGTCCGGCACCAGCGGTTGGCTGGACACGGCGAAGAATGGATCGCCATTGAGTTCGCTCGGCGACGGCCGCCACATCACCGTCACCGCGTTGTCGCCCGGAATGAGGAAGAAGGCCGGAGCGTCCGGCGCGAATGGCAGCAGGAAGTGCGAATTGAACACCGCCTGGGCCACCAGCGCCTTACCCAGCAGCGAGCCCGGCACCACCTGGAACTCTTCCTGGGTCAGGACGTTGTCGCCATTGGCGTCGTTGAACCCCCTGAAGCCGCTGATGGAGTCTACCCGGTTGACACCGGCGTTAATGACGGCCGGATTGGCCATGCCCTTGATGATGTTGAAATTACCCGGCGTGACGCAGTTAGCCGATGAACCGCAGCCCGGGTTCGGACCGACCGGGGCGGCGAAGATATACGCCACCACGATGGAACCGTACTCGCCAGGACCCAGGGTCAAGGGGCCCGACGACTGGAAGAACCGCATGTCGGTCGGGGAGGTGGCCCGAATGAAGCAGATCTTGTCGGTCGCCGGGGTGAAGTTACACTGGCCGTCGCCGAAAGTGGGTGACAGGGTGCCCGAGATGTAGCGATACAGCTGGGTAACGCCACGCGGGTCGTTCAGGTCGCCGCCACCGTTGGTGGTGTTGCTGAACAGGGTCAGGCCGGCCTCGACACCGGGAGCGATTTCCGGGCTCTTCAGGTACTTCACGCCGACGAAGCCGGTCCCCGAGAAGAACGGCGCCGAGAAGATGGCCGGATCGAAATCCCAGCCCGCGAAGCGCGAGAAGGAGTGCTCGTAGGTATAGCCCAGGTTGAACGGAAGGTTCACCGATGCATAGTTGACCCCGGCATCACCCACGTCCATGTCGGCGCCGAAGTTGGCGAACATGTTGGTGATGGTGTACCCGGCATCCGGCAGCGAGATGCCGAAGGTGGCCTCGTTGCGCTGCTGGAAGGTGTTGGCCTGCTGGATCAGGATGTCCCGCATGCCCGGCCGCACGCCGGCATAGTCGGCGGGGTTGAGCGAGGTGACGTTATAGAAGGTGTAGACGAAATACACGATGTCTTCGTTGCCGGATGGGAAGTTCCAGCCCATGCCCCGGGTCTCGACCACCAGGCCGAGGGGGTGCTTGCGGCCGGATAGCAGGCCGGGGTTGCCGTCCCACGCGAGCCACCACACGTCACCCTGGGAAGCCGAGCCCCGGCCCTGGAGCAGGGGATCGAACAGGGCGGCCTGGTTATCGCCCAGCGGCACCCGGGCCGCCAGGGCAGCGATGTCGGTGGTCGCCAGCGAACAGCCTTTGGGTTGCTGCGGGTCGGGCGGGCAGATGAACGCGGCATCCGCCGGATTCGAGTTGTTGAAGATCGGCTGGACCTGCTCACCATGCTGCTGGTCGCCCCGGGCGTCGAAGAAGAAGGCGCCGGTGGTGTCGTTGGCCCACGGTCCCGCATCGGCACCGAGGACGCCGGCCAGCTGGAGGCCGGAGTTGAACACGTACTGGTCGGCGGTGCCCTTGGGCCAGTAGCCGCCGCCGATGTTCGATGAGTTGGTCGAGTCGACGCAGACCTCACCGGTGGCGGTGAGACCGCAATACACGCGGTTGACTGTCAACGCTCCCAGAGTACGTGAGAACAGCCGGAAACCGCGTCCCCGTACACCGGGCTCCGGTTTGGCCGACGCGAGCGTCGGCGTCACCGCGGCCAGCACGAGGGCGAGAAGCCCGATCAGCAGCACGCCTCTCTTACGAAATAGTGAGTGCATTGCATCCTCTCTCATTCAGAATAAGGCAGTGGCCCGCCGGGGCCGCCGAAGCGGCCCTGGCCAGGCCGGAGACTAGAAGCTCACCTCAATGCCCAACCGGAGACGCCGGGGCGTATCCGTGAAGTTGTTGATCGAACGCCCGGTCAGGTACGAGGCGGTTGCCGCGGCCTTCTGCTCGGCCACCGTGAAGATGTGGTCGCCGTTGCCGTAGCGCTCTTCCGCCCGGATCAGGTACACGCAGCTGGGCGCGGTCGGCTGGCTCTGCTGGTTCACCCAGTTCCCGCAGCCGGAGGCCACGGCGCCGCCGAATTGGAGATCCATCGACCCGTCGGTCTTGAAGACCGAATTCGCCTTCGCTTCATTCACGAAGTTGGAACTGTCGAAGCTCAACTGCCGCTTCCGCTCTTCGTCGCTCACCACGTCGTTGGTCGTGGCGAAGACGTTGATGATGTTCTTGAAGTTCA
>JBDTTZ010000164.1:0-2804 GCA_040008015.1 Gemmatimonadota bacterium | reverse complement strand
CGGTGTTCGATTCGGCAGCGCTCTCCCGGGCGGGCGCCCGGGGCTTGATGCAGCTCATGCCCTCGCTGGGACGCACCCTGGCGCTGGGCCGCGGAGTCCCGCACTGGCATTCCGATTCGCTGTACAATCCAGCCCGCAACCTGGAGCTGGGTACCCTTCACCTGGCCCACGTCGTCCTGGCCCATCCGGGGCTGGAGCACGCCCTGGCGGCCTACAACGCGGGGTCTTCCCGGGTTAATCGGTGGATCAGCAATCCCGGAGCGGACGATCCCCAGGTATTTGTGGAGTGGATTCCCTTCGCCGAAACCCGGGCGTATGTGAAGACCGTTCTGCGCAACCTGGATTTCTATCGGATGCTGTATCCGACGCTGCCCATAAGGCGGTAAGACGGATGGACGGAAGGACGGAAAGACGGTAGGAACACTGAGGCTGTCATCCCGAGTGAAACGAGGGATCTTCTTGCGGCTAGCAAGATTCCTCGCTGCGCTCGGAAAGACAGCCCCCCGTCCTTCCGTCCTTCCGTCTTACGTCTACTGTCCTACTGTCCTACCGTCTTACCGTCTTACCGTCTTACCGTCTTACCGTCTTACCGTCTTACCGTCCTTCCGTCCTTCCGTCCTTCCGTCTGAATACCCAGGCCATCCCAACCCCGAGCAGGATCCCCGCGAGCGCGTCCACCGCGTAGTGCATCTGGCAGTATACCACGCCTATTGTCAGCAGGATTGTCGGGATGGCCAGAATGATTCCGAGCTTCCGGGATCCCAGCCAGCCGGCGAGTGCGGCGGCGACGGTGGCGGCCACGTGAGATGAAGGAAACGCCGCGCCGTAGGAGCTTCCGGTGGAAAGCGTCGCGTACACCAGGCGCGCCGGGCCGTTGGCAATAAACCATGGCGCCGGCCGGGAGAATTCGTAGTACGGTCCGGCCACCGGGAAGAGCAGGAAGCAGGCGTAGCAGACGAGAAAGGTGCTGAAGATGATCAGCACCGATCGACGCAGACTGGCCAGGTCGCCGGTAAGGGCAAACCAGGCGAGTGGAAGGGGAATGATGACATAGTAGGAAAAGTACGACGCATGAAACACGGTGGACCAGAACCGGCTGCCATGCTCCTGCCACCACACTCGGCTCACCTCCGCCCCGAACAGCAACCGCTCCCAGTGGCGGACCAGGTCGTCATGGACCCGGATCTGGCCAATGCCGTTGATCAGGTCCAGCGAGCTGTAGATGGGAACCACCAGCAGCAACGGGTAGATCTCGCGTACGACGCGGCCCAGGGGTCCACTTCCATGCTGCCCGGTCATCAGCAGGACCAACCCCACCACCAGGGCGTAGGTCAGCAGAGCCCACGCCGCGAGCGGACGTTCCCCGATCCGGAGGAGAGCCACGGACGAGGCAATGGCCAGGAAACCGAACAGGAGCAGGTCGACTGTTCGAAAACGCCTCACGCTTTCAGGACGCATCGCCAGACCGAAAAGGACTCGAATCGGCCACATCCAACGCAGAGGCGCAGAGGTCGCCGAGGCTTCGCAGAGCATGACTCATAAGGCTGTTCTATTGTTCAAAGTCTGTTCTCTGCGTTGCCTCTGCGTGCTCTGCGTTGAAGCGCATCGAAACCGGAATTCAATAAGATGTAAACACCAGGCCCGTGAACTAAAGCCACTTGTGACTGCGATACCACTCGAGTGTTTCACTTACCCCGGATCGCAGATCGTGCTCCGCGCGCCAGCCGGTATCGGCTGTGAGCCTTGAAGGATCCGCGGTCCAGGCCGGGGCGAGGAACTCGTGCGCCTTGTCCCGCGTCAGCAGCGTCGCCTTGCCGGTCAGTCGAGCCGCAGCCCCCGTGACGGTGAGGATACCGTTGGCCAGAAAACCAGGAAGAGGAAGCAGGCGAACCGATTTCCCCATCGCCCGTCCGATCTCTCGAACCATCATGCCGCTGGTGACCACCTCGGGATGACAGGCGTAATAGACCTTACCGACAGCGGCGGGAGCGTGCCCGGCGGCAGCGAGGGCTTCGCCCAGGTCGGGGCCATAGACCAGCGACAGTTCCTGGCGGCCACCGCCAAAGACCGGCGCGATGCCCAGGCGCGCCAGCTTGAAGATTCGGAGCAGCTCCCGGTCGCCTGGTCCATAGACGGCGGGCGGGCGCACGATGGTCCACGGAATGCTCGAGGCTCGCACGACACGTTCGCCCGCCAGCTTGCTCTCACCATAGATCGTCACCGGGTGCGGCGGCTCGTCGCCGGTGGACGGGACTCCGGGCTGGGACGGGCCGGCGGCGGCGGCGGAAGAGACCAGGACGAATCGCCGGCAGCCCGCCACCGTAGCCGCTGCCAGCAGGGCCTGGGTGCCGTCGCGATTCACGTGAAGAAACTCGGCTTCGCTCAGCGCGGCGGTGAGGCCCGCCACGTGATACACCACGTCCTGGCCTTCGGCTGCCTGGGCCATGGCGCGCTGATCGTCGAGGTCGCCCGTGATGAGGCGGACGCCGGTGTCGGCAATGTCCTGGGCTTTCTGGGGGGAGCGGATCAGAGCCGTGACATCATCGCCCCGGCGGAGCAGGGTACTCACGAGGTGGCGGCCGACGAACCCAGTAGCGCCGGTGAGAAGGGCCTTCATAGGGCTGTCATCCCGAGCTGCGCTCGGAATGACAATCAGGTGCGAATCGCTCGGTCATAAAGTCGATATGTCTTGTACACCTTGAACGTCATCTTCTCCATTCCCTGCTTGATCGCCAGGTTGTCTTCCAGTATCCACCCGCCTTCCGCCCAGTACATCCCATGATCTCCGGATTTGGTCCAGATCC
>JBDTTZ010000163.1:0-1539 GCA_040008015.1 Gemmatimonadota bacterium | reverse complement strand
CTCATCTTCACCTACGACGAAGAAGTCGGCACCATGGGCGCCCGGCGTTTCGCCGAGTCGTGGCCCCATCCCGGAGCGCTCCCGAAGCGGACCGTCATCGGTGAGCCGACCACGCTCAAGGTGGCCCGGATGCACAAGGGCCACATCAAGCTGCGCTTCACTTTTCGGGGTCGCGCGGCGCACAGCGGCTATCCCCACCTGGGGCACAACGCCATCGAGCCGGCCGGCAGGGCGATCGTCGCACTGGCGGAACTGCGGGCCGAGCTGGAGCGGGAACGCCCGGAGCTGGGAAAGTATTTCGACCCGGTGCCGTTCGTGACGCTGAACGTGGCCCAGGTGGCCGGCGGCGTCGCCGTGAACATCATCCCCGAGCGCTGCGTGCTCGATGTCGGCTTACGGCTGCTCCCCGGCATGGAGCGCGACCCGATGCTCCGTCGCGTCAAGGAGCGGGTAGTGGATGCACTCGGCGTCGAGCCCTTTGAGTTCGAGCTGGTGAACGAGAGCCCGCCGATGCAGGTGGAGGGAACGGCGGAGATCTTCGGGGCGTGCTGCGCCGAAGTGCACCAGTCGGGCGAGCATACCATTGCGTACACCACGGACGGCGGGTGGTTCCAGCAGGCCGGGTTGGAGTGCGTCGTGTTCGGGCCGGGATCGATCGAGGTGGCGCACCGGCCCAACGAGAACATTGCAATGGAAGACCTTGAGCAGGGCGGGGCGATCCTGCAGCGTTTGGTCCAGCGTTTCTGCAGTTGAATCTTGCCGGCGCGGTCGGTTATGTCCTGCGAGGCGAATCCGGAAACATATCCTCACGAAAACCACGAAACTCCACAAAAGTCACGGACTAATTACAACGATTAGGTAGGTTGTTAATGTTATTCTGTAATTGCACCTCGCGGAATCCGCGGAACCGTTGTCTCTTCTTCGTGGATTCCGTGCGAGGTTTCGTGATTGTCGTGAGGATATTTTGCAGAGCTTGAGGAATGATGATGCCGATTAGGAGGGCAGGTCGTTGAACCCAGCAATCCTCGAAGCTGACCGGACCTGGACCGGTCAGCAGTTCGAATCAGGCATCCAGATCGAGCTGGATGCCGCGGGCCGGATCGCGCGCGTCGGTCGCCTCGGACTTAAGCCTACCACTCGTCTTACCGGCCAGGCATTGCTTCCCGGCATGGTCAACGTCCACTCCCACGCCTTCCAACGCGGTCTCCGGGGACGGGGCGACCGGTTTCCCGCCGGCATGGGCAATTTCTGGAGCTGGCGCGAAGCGATGTACCGGCTGGTGGAAGAGCTGGACCCGGAGCCGTTCAAGCGTATCTCGGTGCAGGCATTCCGCGAGATGCTGGCCGCAGGCGTCACCACGGTTGGCGAGTTCCACTACTTCCATCATACCCGCGGCACCACCGACTACGCGTTCGACCGGTTGATCCTCGAGGCCGCCGCCGAGGCGGGGATCCGGATCAAGCTGTTGCTGACGTACTATCGGACGGGCGGGATAGGTCAGCCGCTCGCGGGGGGCCAGCTCCGCTTCGCGACCGCGAG
>JBDTTZ010000162.1:0-1833 GCA_040008015.1 Gemmatimonadota bacterium | reverse complement strand
GGGCGTCCTCGAACTGATAGATGCGAGTCGGCTCGATGCTGGCTTCCTGGAATCCGGCATCGGTGAGGAGTGACTTGAACTCTCCTTCCTCGAGGGCCCCAGCCACGCACCCAACCCACAACTCCATGCTCTTCCGTATGGCGACGGGGATCTCGCCGCGCACGACGACGTCGGACACGGCGAAGCGGCCGCCGGGCTTGAGGACCCGGAACGCTTCCTTAATGACCTTGCGTTTGTCCGCCGAGAGATTGATGACACAATTGGAAATGATGACGTCCACCGAATTGTCCGGCAGCGGAATGTGCTCGATCTCGCCCTTCAGGAACTCGACGTTCTGTGCGCCGGCCTTGGCGGCGTTTGCCCGGGCCAGCTCCAGCATCGCGTCCGTCATGTCGAGGCCGTAGGCTTTTCCAGTGGGACCTACGCGGCGGGCCGAGAGCAGCACGTCGATTCCTCCTCCTGAGCCGAGGTCCAGGACTACGTCGCCTTCGTGAAGATCAGCCAGGGCAGTGGGATTCCCGCAACCGAGTGAGGCCAGTAGCGCGGCCTCGGGGAGACAGCTGGACTGGTCGGACTGGTAGAGGTCGGAGGTGATGGGGTCGCAGCCGGTGCCGGCAGAGGCTCCGCAGCAGGAATTCACCGCACCGGTTGATCCGGGGGCGACGGCGAGCACCCGCCTGGCCGCTTCGCCGTACTTCTCGCGTACCGCGTCTTGGATGTTCTCCGAGTTCTTCTCGTTCTCAACTGACATGGGGCGCTCCAAGGTGTGGTATGAAACAAGAAAACTTGATATATCACTCAAAAAAAATCAGGCGCAGCATTGCTCCCGGGACGCGGCCACCGCCGCCCGGGTCGGGCGCAGCGCCTTCGTCGCGTCGTCCAGCGCCGCGAATGCTTCGGGCCGGAGCCAGTAGTAGGCCCACCGGCCGTCTTTGCGGCAATCCACGATGCCGGCCTCGCGGAGGACCTTGAGATGAAAACTGAGCCGGGACTGCGCCGCCTCGAGCAGGTCGGTGAGGTCGCAGACGCAGCGTTCACCTCCGCGCAACCGCTGGACGATGGCCAGGCGGGTTTCGTCCGAGAGAGCGTGAAAGAGCGCGGCAGAAGTGGCGAGCGCCGGAGCGGTGAGCGTCATGCCCGTAACATATCAAAAACAGTTGATATGTCAAGACTCACATAAAACTGGTTGAGACGTTCGAACTATTCCGGTGCCGGCTCCTGCTCCAGCTCCATGGCCTCGATGCTTCTCACGGCTTCACTGTTGACCAGGATGCGGATGTTATTGCTCTTGAGATCCGCCGGGACCACATAATAGAGCGAGCGGTTGGGAGGAAAGCGATTGGTAAAGCCGACCAACCGCTCACCGTCCTGAAAAGTCACTTCTATCTTGGTAGATCCGGAGGAGCGCCGGTCGTTGGCTTCGAAGATCAGTGCCTCGTCGTGGGCGGGATTTCCGTCCAGCGATTTCACCAGGAAAAGGGCCTTGAGCTCCACCAGTTTCACCTCGGTGACCTTGCCACCGGCCGGGCGGACGTGGCAGGTTGGCTTGGTCGGATCCAGGTCCAGGCTGACTCCCTTCACCAGCCGACCATCGCGGTACCGGGCGACGACTTGGTTGCTCATAGCGTTCACCATAGGGCGGAGCAGGTAGGAGGGCGGTAAGACGGATCACATGCCCCGCGACATTGGAGGCCTGGCACAAGCTACCTACCACGAAATCACGAAGGACGAAATGTTTTCGTGATAAGCGTTTGATGTTGATCCGCTGGCCTTGTCACGTGTCACTTGTCACTTGTCACTTGTCACTTGTCACTTGTCACTTGTCACTTGTCA
>JBDTTZ010000161.1:0-7113 GCA_040008015.1 Gemmatimonadota bacterium | reverse complement strand
GTGCTCCAGAGCTGGGTGGGGTTCATCTCGCCCAGTCCCTTGTACCGCTGGATGTTCACCGACTTGCCATCGCCGTTCCCCAGCCGTTTGACGTAGCCGTCCCGCTCGACCTCGGTATAGGCGTAGAACTCTTCCTTGCCCTTGGCCACCCGGTAGAGCGGCGGCTGGGCGATGTAGATGTAGCCGGCCTCGATCAGCGGCTGCATCTGCCGGAAGAACAGGGTCAGCAGCAGGGTGCGGATGTGGGCGCCGTCCACGTCGGCGTCGGTCATGATGATGATCTTGTGATAGCGGGCATCATCGACTTTGAGATCGTCCTTGACCCCGGTGCCCAGGGCCGTGATGATCGCCCGGATTTCTTCATTGCCCAGGATCTTGTCGATCCGGGCCCGCTCGACGTTCAGGATCTTGCCCCGGAGCGGGAGAATCGCCTGGAAATTCCGGTCCCGGCCCTGCTTGGCACTGCCACCGGCCGAGTCGCCCTCGACCAGGTAGAGCTCGGAGAGCGCCGGGTCGTCGATCGAGCAATCGGCCAGCTTGCCGGGGAGCACGCCGCTGTCCAGCCCGGACTTCTTGCGGACCAGGTCGCGCGCCTTGCGGGCGGCTTCGCGGGCCCGGGCCGCTCCCACCGCCTTTTCGATGATGTTCCGCGCCACCGGCGGGTACTCGTCCAGGTAGTTGCCGAGGTGCTCGTTCACTACCTGCTTCACGATGCCCTCGACCTCGGAGTTCCCCAGCTTGGTCTTGGTCTGGCCCTCGAACTGGGGCTCCTTCACCTTGACGTGCAGCACGCAGGTGAGCCCTTCGCGCACGTCCTCGCCGGAGAGCGTGAAACCTTCCTTCTTCAGGAAATCGCGTTTCTTGGCGATGTCGTTGATGGTCCGGGTCAGCGCGGACTTGAAGCCGGTGAGATGGGTCCCGCCTTCGTGGGTGTTGATGTTGTTCACGAAGGTAAAGGTGTTCTCGTTATACCCATCCTCGTACTGCAGCGCCAGGTCGACCTCGACGTCGTCCTTGGTGATGGTGAACGAAATCGGCTTGGGGTGCACCGCCTTCTTGTTGCGGTTCAGCCATTCGACGAACTGGATCAGGCCGCCCTTGGCGAAGAAGAGGTCCTGCTTCGGGGGCTCCACGCGCTCGTCCTTGAGGGTGATGTTGACACCCTTGTTGAGGAAGGCGAGCTGGCGCAGGCGATCGGCCAGAGTGGTGTAGTCATACTCGAGAACCGTGAAAATGAGCGGGTCCGGCTTGAAGCGGACCGTCGTTCCGGTGCCCCGGGCTTTCCCCTTGGTGGAGAGCTGGGCAACCGTCTTGCCCCGCTCGAACGCCATGTGGTAGCGGCTGCCGTCCCGGTCCACCAGCACCTCGAGCCGTTCGGACAGCGCATTGACGACCGACACGCCGACGCCGTGCAGGCCGCCGGAAACCTTGTAGTTCGACTTGTCGAACTTGCCGCCGGCGTGCAGCACGGTGAGCGCCAGCTCCACCCCCGGAATCTTCTCGGTCGGGTGGATGTCCACCGGGATGCCGCGCCCGTTGTCCTGCACCGTGATCGAGTTGTCCTTGTGGATCGTGACGTCGATCGTGTCACAGTATCCGGCCAGCGCCTCGTCGATGGAGTTGTCCACCACCTCGTAGACCAGGTGATGCAGCCCGTTCTCGCTGGTGGACCCGATGTACATCCCCGGGCGTTTGCGGACCGCCTCCAGTCCCTTGAGGACCTGGATCGATTCCGCCCCGTAGTCGCCGTTGCCATTGGCCTGCTGCTGTTCGGTCTTCGCCATAAACCTCGTTTTGAAATCTCGTTTTTCGCTACTCGCTACTCGCGGTTATTTCGCTACCCAGCGGATTTCCCTGATACGTCCTTTGCGCTCCGCATTCACCCGGGCCAGGATGCGCGGCGTCATCATGCTCAATTCGTTGGCCCATGCCGCGGTGGCGACCCGGACCCAGAGCACGCCGTCCGCCGTCACCGATTCAGCCTGGGTGACCTTGGCGATCTGCATTCCCACCAGCTCCGGCCACTCCTCGATCACCGAGGCCTGGGCGACCCGCTTGGCCAGGCCGTTCTTGGCGAGGACCCGGTCTACCGTCTCCCCGACCGGCGCTGCGTCGCGCTTCGACGTGCCGCGCTGCTTGCGGAGCCATGCCGTGGCGGCTTCCAGCCGTTCCTCAGCGTCCTTCGGCAATCGAGCTCCTTTCACCCCTCACCCCGACCCTCTCCCCGTCGGGGAGAGGGAGTCTCCAGTGTTCCCCCTCGCCCAGCATGGGAGAGGGGGTCAGGGGGTGAGGGCAATCCGGCCCTGCTTCACAGTCCACACCGGCAACTCCAGGTTGGGCGGAAGCTCATCCACCCGGGGCGAGCTCAGGAACACCTGCCGCTCGCCCGCGCGCCCCAACCGGTCGGCCAGTCGCTGTTGCCGTTCCCGGTCCAGCTCGGCGAACACGTCGTCCAGCAGCAGGGCGGGGGGCGCCTCGCGGGCCCGCTCCAGCGTCAGCAGCTCCATGAACTTGAGCGCGATCGCGACGCTCCGCTGCTGGCCGGTGGAGCCAAATTCCCGCACCGGGTGGCCGCCCAGGGCGATGCGCACGTCGTCGCGATGAGGTCCCACCGTGGTGGTGCACCGCTGCCGGTCCCGCCCTTCGGCCGCATTGAGCGCCGGAATCCAGGCCGCGCAGTCCGCCAGCTCGCGATGGCCCTGGTAAGCCACTTGCGCGGTGCCGGGTTCGCCCAGGGCCTCGAGCTCGGCGGCCAGGGCTTCCGAGGCCCGCTCGATCCAGGCGCACCGCGCCGCCACGATGCGGGCCCCTGCCGCGGCCAGGGCCTGGTCGAACGCCCGGGCCCAGTCGATCCTTCCCTGGCGGAGCCCGGCGTTCCGCTGGGCCATGGCGGCGCGATAATGGGTCAGCGCGGCGTAGTAGCCCCGATCGGCCACGGCGAGCATCCGGTCCAGGTAGCGGCGCCGTTCCGCGGCGGGCCCCGCCGTCAGGCGCAGATCCTGGGGCAGAAAGGCGACCGCGAGCCATTGCCCGACTTCATCGGCCAGCCGGGTGGCCGGCACTCCGTCCCGCTCGATCTGCTTGCGACGGCCCGCGGTGTGGTACGCGACGTCGATCCGGTGGCCACTTCCGCTGCCGGCAATCTCCGCGTCAATCCGGAAACCGGTGGCTCCAAACCGAACCAGCTCGGTGTCGGCCGCTCCGCGAATCGAGCGGAAGAAGACCGGGTAATACACCGCTTCCAGCAGGTTGGTCTTGCCCTGGCCGTTGTCGCCGAGCAGCGCGACCCCCGAAGCGGGAAACTGAAACTCGGCGGCTTCCAGGTTGCGAAACTGCCGGAGCCGGAGCTGCGCGAGTCGCACTACTGGACGGTGATGTGGCGGACGGTCGTGTCCCCGTGTAACCCGGCCAGGTTTACCGCGGAAATCGAGACCGTGATGGTGTTGCCGGACAGCCCATTGGTGGTGAGGGGAAGCTGAAACGTCACCGTGTCAGCGCCCCGGGCGACGAATGGATTGAAAGACGTGACCCCGCCCTGCACATCGAAGTACACCGTGTCGATTCCATCGCTGTCTACCACCCGGCCATTCACCAGGGCATTGGGACCTTCGTTCACCGTGGTATCCTGGCTGGGATCGATAATGGTGACATCGGGACCCAGCCCATCCGACGAGGTGGGAAAGGTGAGTCGATCTCTACCGTTGCACCCGCCGACCAAGGTCAGAAGGACCCCCCAAACGACCGTTTTCCTGGCTGCCAAATGCATGGCTGTAATCTAGCCATTTTGCCCCCGAAAATCGAGGGTTTGGAAGGGGCTGTAAATTATGCCGGGATGGGGAGATAGCGGAGGTCAGCGGGGGGGCGAAAATCACCTCGAAAACCACCGCAAGCGCAAAGGCACCAAGCCCGCCAGGAGACAAGGCCATTCGTTCTTTGCGCCTTGGCCGCTTTGCGTCGGCAGTTATGAATTACCTGCCGCTGAAATTCGGCTTTCGTTTTTCCAGGAATGCGGCCATGCCTTCCCGCATGTCCGCGGTCGATGCCAGCAGGCCAAAATACGTGGCTTCCAGCTGCAGACCTTCGTCCAGGGTGACTTCGAGCGCCGAGTCTACCGCCTCGATGCATACCTGGATCGCCAGCGGGCCGTTTTCCAGGATGGTGCGCAGCATCTTCTCGGATTCCGGAAGCAGCTGATCGAACGGCACCACCCGGTTCACCAGGCCGATCCGAAAGGCTTCCGCCGCGTCGATTATCTGCCCGGTGAGCAGGATCTCCAGCGCGCGACCCTTGCCCACCAGCCGCGGCAGACGCACGGTGCCGCCGTACCCCGGCGCGATGCCGAGTTTTGCCTCCGGCTGGCCGAACTTGGCGTTCTCCGAGGCAATCCGGATGTGGCAGGCCATCGCCAGCTCGCATCCACCACCCAGGGCGAATCCATTCACCGCGGCAATGATCGGCTTCCCCGAGCGCTCGATCCGGCGGAAGACCGCCTGGCCCACCAGGGCGCGAGCCTTTCCGTCGAAGGATCCCTGCTGCGAGAGCTCGCCGATGTCCGCCCCGGCCACGAAGGCCTTGGGACCGGAGCCCGTGATGATCGCGGCCTTGATGCTCTTGTCCGATTGAATCCGCCCCATGGCATCGCTCAACTCCGCGATCACTGAATCGTTCAGGGCATTCAGTTTGTCCGGGCGGTTGACGGTAATCCGCGCGATTCCATCAGTGAGTTCGAAAAGCAGGTTGCTGTAGGTCATGGCCTGGGTGCGAATGAGGATGGATGGAGTGGCTGATGGCGAGAAAAGATACACCCGACACCCGAGCGTACTGCCATGACGCGGGGAAGTCGCCCGAGGGTCTGCGCTTCGCGCATCCGATTGGCTCCGAAAAAGATCCTGTACACCAGTGAAGGTCTGCGGATTCTCGATATCCTGCTTTCGCTGGACAACATCCTGCGGCAGACCGTCAGCGCGCCGATCGAGCACTTCTCACGCTACGCGGTGGCGTACTGAACCAACGGGTAACTCCTGGCGCTTTGTTTTCCATCCCGGTTTCACGCTCCGAAAGTCTGGCATTCTCCCGGCCAGCCGGGGTAGGTGATTGCCAGAGCCGTCAATACATGGTTCATAACTGCATAATATTGCGGTACTATAAACTCATGATGGCTAAATCGTTATAGCAACACATCATCGGTATCGCAATAATTCGTCAAAAATACTCATGCTTGGTAACCCTCCTTGCTCTAGATTCGGACAGGTTCTGCGCCCCCCTCTGATCCGTCAGAGGCGGTGGGTTGGGATGACCACGGTAGCGGCGCGCCACAAATCACCCCGAGCCGGAGCGGTACGTATGAAGTCATTGCGTCTAATTGGATTCGTGTTTGCGGCCGCCCTGGTAGCAGGTGTGATCAGCTGTGGGACTGACAACGGGTCCAGTGGGCCGAGCCCGGCAAACCCGGAGTTCAGCAAGGGATCCGGGAAGCTCATGAAGTGTACGCCACAGGCATACGCCATTGCGGGCCAGATGATCGGTCCCACCGGTGGTCAGATCAAGATCGGGAAGCACAACCTGGAAATCCCCAGCCACGCGCTTACCCGGAACGTCTATATCACCATGGAAATGGGATCCGACTCGACCAACTCGGTGCGGTTCCTGCCCGTGGGCCTGGTGTTCGCGCGGCCGGCGAAGCTGACCCTGGATCATGGGAACTGCTCCGGCATCGCGACCCCGTTGCCGCTGCGTATTGCCTACACGACGAATCTTCTCCAGATCATCGAGTATCTGGTGTCGATTGACGACAAGAGCGGCCACAAGGTCACGGCGCCGCTGCAGCACTTCTCGCGCTACGCGGTCGCCTACTAGGGCCACTTGCACGCAGTCCCAACCCGGAACACGGTCCCGGCCGCTGTTCCGGGCCTTTGTGTCATTTCACTTGACCCTTCGGAAATCGCCATAGGCCGGCGCCCGGTACGACCCCGCCGCCGGCTTTTGTCAGCCCTCATAACACACTCCAGATCTTCGACTTAGCGAAGCATCTACGGGAGCTTCACCTGTGGTCCTTCGCTTGCCCAATCAGATTTCATCTGGTTCCCTGGAGTAGTGATTGAACGAGTCTTCCCCGCCTGATTCTTCGACCGCGACCGCTCGACGCTCCACCGCCGAGCAGCACCTGCAGGCCGGCCGCGACCACGAAAGAAAAGGCCGATTGCTGGACGCGGCGTCCGGCTTCGAATCCGCCATCCTTGCGGCGGAGAGTGACGGTCAGAAGCGGGTCCTGGCCGAAGCTCTGCGCCGCCTTGCCGTTGTCTGTCACCACCGGAACGAGGCTGGCCGGGCCCGCATCCTGTGCCAGCGCAGTTACGACGAGGCGATGTCGAGTGGTGCCGTAGAGCTTGGAGCGGAAGCGCTCAACACCATGGCGGGTTTCGAATTCGAGGCCGGCGACATGACATCGGCCCGCCAGCGATTCCTCTCGGCCCTCGAGCTGGGCCGGAATTCGGAAGAGCTCCAGGGACGCATTCTCCAGAATCTCGGGATCCTGGCCAATGTCGAGGGCGATCTTGACACCGCCCGCGGCAACTATGTCCGCTCACTCCAGGCGTTCATGCACGCCGGAGACGAGCGGGGCTGCGCCATCGCCTATCACAACCTGGGAATGATCAATTCCGACCAGGAGGCCTGGGACGAGGCCGATCGTTGCTTCGCCCAGAGTCTCTCCCGCGCGACCGCGCTGGGAGATGTGCGGCTCCAGGGTCTCTGCCTGCTCAACCACTCTGAAGTGCACCGCGCCAAGCAGCAATACCAGCTGGCGCGGGAAAGCGCCGAATCGGCGCTTACGATTTTCGACGAGCTGGGCGCCCGGCTCGACAAGGCCGATGCCTACAAGGTCCTGGGGTCGGTCTATCGCGATGCCGGCCACCACTCGGTCGCGGAATCGCGGTTTCGGACTTCGATAGCCCTCGCGGTGGAGACGGGATCGGTGCTGTGTGAGGCGGAAGCGTCCCGCGAGCTCGCGCTGCTCTACCAGCAGATGGGCCGGAACCAGGACGCCCTGCACCTGCTGAATACCGCCTACCGGCTGTTCAACCGTCTGAACGCCCGGGTGGACCTGGTCGACGT
>JBDTTZ010000160.1:0-6511 GCA_040008015.1 Gemmatimonadota bacterium | reverse complement strand
CGGTCCCTCAAGCGGGCCGGGCTGGACCGGAAGGAGCGGCAGCTGGCGGTGCGGCTGCATCCCGAAGTCGCCATTTACCTGCTGGAGGAGGAGCCCAAACTGCTCCAGACCCTCTCCCGGCAGACCGGCCTGGAGCTGGAGCTTCGGGACGATCCCATGATGCGGCTGGACGAGTTCCGGCTGATGAGCCGGCCGGCGGGTCGGGACGTGACGGAGATTTATGCGGTAGCCTAAGCGGCAGGACGGCCAGTCGGCAGGACGGCAACAGCGGTCTTTTCGCCGACCGGCCGTCTTGCCGACCGGCCGTCCTTGGGGTTGACCTAACCCACTGGTTTGTCTAAGTTTGGCGGCTCACTTGGACGGCACTTTTTCGGCGGACAGCTATGTACGTGATCTTTCGGGCCCTCGGCAAACAATTCCGGGCGGAAAAAGGACAGACCCTGCGGCTGCCGCTGATGTCGGCGGAGCCCGGCAGCACGGTCACCTTCGATGAAGTCCTGCTTGCGGCGGACGGCGACAACATCACGGCGGGAAGCCCGCTCGTAAAGGGTGCGGCGGTCGAGGCCGAGGTGCTGCGTGAGGGCAAGGAAAAGAAGATTTTCGTATTCAAGTTCAAGCGCCGGAAGAACTACCGCCGGAAGACCGGCCACCGCCAGCGCTTCACCGAAGTCCGGGTCACCGACGTCCGGGTAGGCTGAGGATCCCATGGCTCATAAAAAAGGCGTAGGCTCCAGCCGCAACGGCCGCACCGCCAATCCCAAGTTTCTCGGCGTGAAGAAATTCGGCGGCGAGAAGGTCACGGCGGGGATGATCCTGGTCCGGCAGCGGGGAACCAAGTTCCATCCCGGGAAGAACGTGCTCCGCGCCAGCGATGACTCGCTGTTCTCCACCACGACTGGCGTGGTGAAGTTCGAGTTCAAGGACAAGAACCGGCAGAAGGTGTCGGTGTATCCCGAGGCCGCGGCGACCGCCTAGCCGGACACGCCACCAGCCCCTCTCCACGTCGGAGAGGGGCTTTTTTGTGCGTTACGACCGGGTCTGGATCTGGTCCGCCTCGGGAACTTTCCGGGCCTCCTGCCGCCAGACGTTTTCAAGCGTCTTCGAAATCTCCGCCAGGCTCTCCTCTTTCGCCGGCAACCCCTCTTCCTGGAGAAACTCGATCACCACGCCAGGGATGAGATTATGCAGCGTCATGACCACCTCGGCGTAGTCGCTGAGATGCCGCTGCGCCACATCGGAAACCATCCTCTCCCCGAGCGATACCCCGGTGGTATAAAGCATGACGTAGCCGATACTGGCCAGGCTGAACGCCGCGTAGTCGTCGCGGAGGTCCTTTGGCACACCTTCGTTCCGGACCATGTCGATGGCGCCCGCTGCCAGTCCGGCGATTACCGAGCCCAGTTTCTTGATCGTCCCCGCCACCTTCTCCCCGCCATGCTGTTCGGTCAGGGTTTCCAGCGTCTGGGTATGGCTCAAGACGGTGGCGTGGATAGTACGGAGTTCGCTCTGGACCGTAGGGTGATCCTCGAGATCCTTGATCTGGGCTTCCAGAGCGGAGCTGATATGGCGCTCCACGCTCAGCATATCGGTGATGTAGCCGTGTAACGCTTCCTTGATGTTGCTGCTGGCCATTTTCCGCCTCCTCGATTGTGGATGAATTGATGGTCGAGGAGGATAGCGGTTGGGCCGGAAAACTTATGTGACTGGACCCACAGGATGCTGGTGTCGCGGCTCCGCTTCCAGGGCGCTCCAACCGGGTTGACCCCTATGAACTGGCTCTCATGGGTCGCCTTTTTCTTGCCCACAGGCTGAAGGTGGGCTCGGCCGGTGCTTCCGCAACAGCCGGATTCTCCGGAGAAGTCGTTGTCGTTTTAGCGACAGTTCTCGCCGAGACCGGGCTTCAGCCCGTGGGCTCGGATGCGCGCTGAAGGGTAAACAGCGTAATCTCCGGCCGCACGTTGAACCGCACCCGTGTGAGGTGCCCCACCCCTCTATTGATGTACAGCCGTCGCGC
Organism: Gemmatimonadota bacterium; assembly: GCA_040008015.1. Taxonomy (GTDB): domain Bacteria; phylum Gemmatimonadota; class Gemmatimonadetes; order Gemmatimonadales; family GWC2-71-9; genus DASYPP01. The sequence goes on along the minus strand of JBDTTZ010000160.1, from coordinate 4,497 downwards.
TCCTGTCAGCGCAAACTCCCCCGCGGTATATCGCTTGTTCTTCACCGGAAGGATCGGCGGCGGGAGGAATGGCGGCTTGACCTGGCCGCCGTGGGTGTGGCCCGCCAGGATCCATCCGTCGTAGCGGCCCCATACATTGGCGTCACAGGCATCGGGATTGTGGCAGAGGGCAATCGAAGGCGATCCCGGGTCGTGGTTCGTGAAAAGGGCGGAAGGCCCGAATCGGGGTCCCCAGAAATCGTCCAGCCCGATCACCCGGAGCCCGGCAACATCCACCGCCTCGTTGCGCAACATCCGCACGCCCGCCGCTTCCATTCTTCGGGTGACTTCCGCGGCAACCTCCAGGTGTTCCCAGTTGGGCCCGTAGTCGTGGTTGCCCAGGATCCCCAGCGTGGCGATAGGGGCCGGTTTCAGGTGACTGATGACCCGGGAGAGAATCCCATACTGCGCCGGCGCGTTCCAGGAGACGTAGTCTCCGGTCAGCAGGATGATGTCGGGGGATAGCCTGGCCAGCCGTTCGAGGGTCGAAACCAGGTAGTCTTCGTCCACCCGGCCGCAGTGTATATCGCTTACCTGCGCCAGGGTCCGCCCGGCCAGCGAATCGGGGAGGTTGGGAACCCAAAGGGGGCGGCGAACGATCTCCAGCCAATGCGGCTCGACCCTCCAGGCGTAGAGACCGGTAAGCCCCCCCGCACCGACCACCAGGCCCGCCGCGCGGGCGAGGAATTGCAAGCGGGTTATCATGTCTCTAGGTTCAGGGGACTTATCCCACGACGGAGATGCAAGATGCCAACGATCTTTGAACGCTTGAACACCGAGCTGGAATCCTTTGGCCGGAAGGCCCAGGCCGCGATCGACGAAGGCCGTTTCCACATCGAGCTGATCCGGCTGCGCCGGCAGCGCGACGAAGCCGCCTGCAATCTGGGCCGGCTGGTGCATAAACGGGAGCGGGGCGGCGAGGTGGAGCAGGTCAGGATCGACTCGCTCATGCTCCGCCTGGACGACGTCGAGGCCGCGATCGACAAGGTCGAGAAACAGATGGGTTCGGTCCGCGCCGAAGCGGCCGAGGAAAAGGCGGCCCCCGAGCCCGGGGAGCCGGTTGCTACCACGGCCGAAGCCGGGGTAGCCGAGGGATCGCCTTCGTAGCCTGTCCGTATGCCGAAGTCACGCTGGGGCCGCCGGCTTGCCGCACTCTATCTCCTGGTTGTGGCATTCGCCGGCGGCTTTTTTTCGTACCATGCCATTGTCGCTCCGCGCTCGTACCAGGCCCTCGGCGCCGTCGTCGCCATTGCCGGCATGCCCTGGAGCTTTGTCCTGGCCAGGACGTTCGATCCTGATGCCGCTTCTGCCGTGCTGCTGGCCATGGGATCCTCGATCCTGCTGAACGTGGTGCTCTTGTACTGGCTCGGCTCCCGCCTGGAACACTTCAGATCGAGGACGTCACGTGAAGCTCTTTAGGAACACCGGTCCCATCCTGGGAGTGCTCGCCATGTCCTGTGCTGGACCTTCCACCTCGTCATCAGTGCCGTCCCCGTCGATCCTGGGGACTTGGCCCCAGCATTCCATGGATCGTCCCCGGCCGAGAGTCGTCACACCCGGTGCCTTCGTCCCCACACCGCCACCGCCCGATGCGATCGTGCTCTTCGACGGGCATTCGCTGGCCGCCTGGCGTCTCGCCGACAGCAACCAGACCCCGGCCCGATGGAAAGTCACCAACGGCTATATGGAAGTGGTACCGGGGGCCGGCGGAATCGCGACGGCGCAGGGATTCGGTGATGCCCAGCTTCATATTGAGTGGATGGCTCCGTCGCCGGCCGAAGGGACCGGCCAGGACCGGGGCAACAGCGGGGTGTTTCTGATGAGCCGCTACGAGGTGCAGGTTCTGGACTCCTACGGGAATGACACTTACCCGGACGGCCAGGCCGGTGCGATCTACGGCCAGTATCCGCCACTGGTTAACGCGAGCCGTCCGGCCGGCGAGTGGCAGAGCTATGACATCATCTTCCACCGGCCCCGTTTCCGCGCCGATGGCTCGCTCGTGTCACCCGCGCGGATGACGGTGATCCACAACGGAATCCTGGTACAGGACAACGCGACCCTGGTCGGGCCGACCTCGCATCAGGTGCGCACCCCCTACGCCGCCCATCCCGACCAACTGCCGATCATGTTGCAGGATCACGGGCACCGGGTGCGGTACCGGAATGTCTGGATCAGGAATCTGGAGTGAGGAAAAAGAACCGGACGGGAGAAAAACACACCGCCGAGCTGCTGAGCACGCCGAGGTTACGCTGAGAGAAGAAGCAGTACAGCAAGTACTTCTTTGTATCTCTCGGCGATAAATTCAGCGCAATCTGCGTCTCGGCGGTGGGCTTTGTCCGTGCACTCAGTATGACGGCGGCAGATGCCGGTACCGCTCCAGCAGTTCGGTCATCCGGCTGGTCATCGGCACCTCTTTGCCCTCGATGATCACGTGCTCGGCGTAGCCCGAGTAATCGAACGGATCCCCATTCCAGACCACGACGTCCGCCACCTTGCCCGGCTCCAGTGACCCGTAGCGGTTCGCCACGCCAAAGGCGATCGCCGGCGTGAGCGTCACCGCCTTCAGCGCGTCATCCCAGGAGAGCCCGTAGCGGATGGCAAAGCCGGCTGCGAAGCGAAGATCCCGAGGCCCGCCGGTCTCCGCTTCGACCACGATCACCGGCACCCCGGCCGCGGCCAGCAAGGCTGCATTGTCGGAGCGCGCCCCCGGACCATCAAAGGACGGGATGTTGGTGAGCGGAAAGACCGCGACCGGCACCTTCGCCCGCGCCAGGTCCGCGGCGACCTTCCATGCCTCGGTGCCGCCCAGGATCACCAGCTTCAGGTTGAACTCCCGGGCCAGGCGCAAGGCGCTGGCGATATCACTTTCCCGGTTAGCAATGGCGAACAGCGGAAGGGTTCCGTGCAGCACCGGAAGGAGGGCCTCGAGATCCGCGGCGGGCGCCGACAACTCCTGCATCTCCCGTTTCCGGTAGTCGGCCTTCCGACGCTCGTACTCCAGCGCATCCTGGAAGATCTGCCGCAGGCGCTGGAGCACACCGGCCCGGCTGCCGCCGCCGGCTCCTTTGCTGCTCTCACTCAGGTCCACCATCATGGCGGCGGGAGACTGGCTCACCAGGTCTTCGATCCGGTCGCCATTGAGGTCGATCAGGACCGCCTGGCCCTGGATCAGACCACTGGTGGGGCGGGCGATCGCCGTGGTCACCCCTTCCATCCGGGCCACGGGAATGTTCACCACCTGCGGATTGAGACCCTCGGCGACATTGAACGCTGCGTTTATGTCGCCACTGTGGTTGCCTTCATTGGTGCCGTCCACCGAGCCCACCTGGCTGAGCCCGAGATTGGACGCCGCGTTCAGCAGGCCGGGCGTGACCGAGCGTCCGGTCGCGTCGATTCGCGTCGCGCCGGCCGGAATCGTCACGGTGGTTCCAACCGCGGTGATCTTTCCATCCTGGATCAGTACGGTGCCATGCTGGATCTTGGGTCCCGATACGGGATAGACGGTTCCGCCGGTGATGGCGATGGTTTGCGACCAGGCGGTCGGGGCGGACGCGGCGGCCAGGGCGGACAAGACCGCGAGAGTCTTGCGATTCATTTGCCCACCCCCGGATCGGTCACGCCGAGATTGAAGTCGGTTTCCGGGCGCCGCTTGGGATCGTTGCGGTCGAACAGCAGCCAGCCATCGTTGAACACCAGCTCCGCCTTGGAATAGATCGAGAAGGGATCGCCGGACCAGAGCACGACGTCGGCGGCCTTGCCAGGCTCCAGGCTTCCGGTGACGCTGTCGATGCCCAGGGCCCAGGCGGGGTTGATCGTGATCCACCTGATCGCCTGCTCCCGGGTGACGGGCACCCCGGACTGGTTGCCACTGAACATCGCCTGCGCCGCGCCGTCGTTCAGGCGCTGGATGCCATCGGCGTCATCAGAATGGATGATCACCCGAACGCCGGCCTGCTGCTGCAGCGCCGCGCTCTGGGGAATACCATCGAACGATTCCATCTTGAATCCCCACCAGTCGGCCCAGACCGACGTCGCGACGCCCTCGTGGGCGAGAATGTCGGCGATCTTGTAGGCCTCGACCGCGTGATGGAAGGCGCGGATATGGAACCCGAACTCCCGCGCCAGGTCCATCATCTGGACCATTTCATCGGCCCGGTAACAGTGGTTCTGCACCAGAATGTGGCCGCGCAGCACCTCGGCCAGGCTCTCCAGCTGGAGATCGCGGTCCGGTGGATCGCCTTTTCTGTCCCTGAGCCAGGTGTCCCACTTGCGGCGATAAGCCTCGGCGCGGATGAACGCCGCACGGTAGCCCGCCATGTTCCCCATGCGGGTGGAGGGTCCGCTGTTCTGATAGACCCGCTTGGGGTTTTCGCCGCACGCCATCTTGAGACCATAGGGCGCGCCGGGGAACTTCATCTCCTGCACGGTGCGCGCGGGAACCAGGCGCAGGGTCGCCGA
>JBDTTZ010000159.1:0-3611 GCA_040008015.1 Gemmatimonadota bacterium | reverse complement strand
GGTAGCCATGCCCGGAAATATAGCACTTTAGAACCTGTGATTACAAGCCACTAGTAGGGGCGCACAGCTGTGCGCCCCTACGTTTTTGGTTTCCACCACTTCCGCCGCTCCGGGATCGGCGGCCTCGGCATGTCCCTCGTGATGTAATCGTGCGGTAGGTCGATCTGGCTGGTCCGCCGCGTCCTTCCCCCCGCATCATCCAGGTCCGCCAGCATCTCCTCCGCTTTCGCGTACCGGTCATCCGGGTGTTTGGCCAGCAGCTTGAGGATCACCCGCTCCATCCGGCGGGTGAGGTCGGGCTTGATGTCGCGCGGGGGCTGCGGCTTGGACTCGACGTGCATCCGGGCCAGCTCGAACCAGTCGGTGGATTTGAACGGAAGCTGGCCGGTGGCCGCCCGGTATAACGTGATCCCCAGCGAATAGAGGTCGGAGCGGCCGTCCAGCGGGCGTCCCTGCGCCTGTTCCGGCGAGATGTAGTGCGGCGTTCCCATCGTCATGTTGAAGCCGGTGGCGGCGACATACCCGCTGATCGCCCGCGCGATGCCAAAATCGGTCACCACGGCCCGTCCGTCCTCCGCGATCAGCACGTTGTCGGGCTTGATGTCCCGGTGCACGATGCCCTGCTCATGGGCAAAGCTGAGCGCCCGTCCCACGTCCGCCGCGACTTCGGCCAGCATCGGCTCGGGAACGGCGCCGGCCCGATCCGCCATCCCTGCCAGGGTGTCGGGGTAGAGATCCATCGCGAAGAAGACCTGGTTGGGGTCGTTGGTGATCTCTTCGATGTGGACGATGTTGGGATGGGCGAGCTGGGCGGCGAACTCGGATTCCTTGCGGAACCGGCTGCGGAACACCTCGTCGGTCGCGTAACGCGGCTTTAAGATCTTGATAGCAAACGATTTACCGTCGCTTCTCTTGGCCGAATAGACCCACGCAAAGCCGCCATGCCCGAGCAGGCGCTCAAGGGTATAGGAACCGTAGACGGAACCGGTCGCGGGTATGGTCAAAACCGACCTCGGGGGTTGCCCGTCGCGCGAGGGGCAGGTTATTTTTGCGTGCTACAGAAAAGTGCTTGTAAATGATGCTCGCGCAACTAGATGAGGATACTCGGAGAATGAGCTTTGACAAGCGGGTTGTAGTAAAGACGCATGGGCAGAGTGAGAACGACACCGGATCGACCCGGGTCCAGGTCGCCTTGCTGACCGAGCGAATCAATTCCCTCACCGATCACTTCCGGACCCATCCCAAAGACCACCACAGCCGCAGAGGCTTGCTCAAGATGGTCGGCTCCCGGAGGCGGTTGCTGACCTATCTCAAGCGCAGCGACTTGCCGACGTATCGCGCGCTGATCGAGCAGCTCGGTCTCCGACACTAACTCGCGCCAGCCAGTCCGGGCGCCCCGAACGAGCACTGGGGGCGCCTTCTTCGTTTTGGTGTGCTCCTGACCCAAAAAGGTTCTTGACCGTGCAAAGGATTGAAAACGATTTCGCAGGCCGGAAACTCAGCATCGAAACCGGTCGTCTTGCCCGGCAAGCCGCCGGTTCTGCCCTGGTCCAGTATGGCGACACCGTGGTGCTCGCCGCTGTCACCCTCTCGACCAACATCTCGAACCTGCCGTTCTTCCCGCTAACGGTAGAATATCGCGAGAAGACCTACGCCGCCGGCAAGATCCCGGGCGGGTTCCTCAAACGTGAGGGCCGGCCATCGGACAAGGAGATCCTGGCGGGACGAGTCATTGACCGCTCCATCCGGCCGCTCTTTCCCGAGGGCTTCAAGAACGAGGTCCAGGTCTTCGTCACGGTGATGTCCGCCGACCAGGAGAACGACGCCGACCTGCTGGGCGTCATGGCCGCGTCGGTCGCGCTGGGCGTATCGGCCACCCCGTGGAACGGTCCGATCGCCGCGGTGCGGGTCGGCCGGGTCGATGGCAACTGGATCCTCAATCCGACCTTCCAGCAGCTTGAAGTCTCCACCATCGACCTGACGATCAGCGGCTCCGCCGACTCGGTCGTGATGGTCGAAGGCGGCGCGCTCGAGCTCTCCGAGGCGGAGGTGCTGGAGGCCCTGAAAGTCGGTCAGAAGGGCATCAAGGAGCTGATCGCGCTGGAGAACAAGGTGATCAGCAAGGCCTCGGTTCCCAAGCTGGTGTGGAAGAAAGCCGAACCCAAGGTGGACGTCATCGAGGCCGTGCAGAAGGCGGCCGAGGACGCGATCGGCAAGGCGATCAACCACAAGGACAAGGCGGGCCGCGCGGCCGGGGTCAAGGCGGTGCGCGACGAAGTGGTCGCGGCGCTCGCGGAGAAGTTCCCCGATGACGCCCGCCTGATCGGTGACGAGCTGGAGAATATCGAGTACCAGAAGATGCGGGCCCAGGTCCTCGACAAGGGCGAACGGGTGGACGGGCGCGATCTCGACACCATCCGGCCGATCTCGATCGAAGTCAGCGTGCTGCCCCGGACCCACGGCTCGGCCCTCTTCACCCGGGGCCAGACCCAGGCGATGGTCGCGGTCACCCTGGGCACCCAGGACGACGAGCAGCGGATCGACAGCATCGACGTGGCCGGCGAGACCACCAAGTCGTTCATGCTGCACTACAACTTCCCGCCCTACTCGACCGGTGAAGTTCGCCCGATCCGGGGCACCAGCCGGCGGGAAATCGGCCACGGCGCACTTGCCGAGCGGGCCCTGCAGCCGCTGCTGCCGGACTTCGAAACCTTCCCCTATACCCTGCGCATCGTCTCCGAGATCCTCGAGTCCAATGGCTCGTCCTCGATGGCCACGGTCTGCGGCGGCTCGCTGGCGTTGATGGATGCCGGGGTGCCGATCAAGGCGGCCTGTGCCGGCGTCGCGATGGGGCTGATCAAGGAAGGGAAGAAGGTCGCGATCCTGACCGACATCCTGGGCTCGGAAGACCACCTGGGCGACATGGACTTCAAGGTGGCCGGCACCCTCCAGGGCATCACCTCGATCCAGATGGATATCAAGATCGAAGGCATGGATCTCAAGATCATGGAGGAGGCGCTAGAGAAGGCCCGCAAGGGACGGCTCCACATCCTGGGCGAGATGGCCAAGGTGCAGAAGACCCACCGGGCCGAGCTCTCGCTGTATGCCCCGCGGATCATCACCTTCATGATCAAGCCGGACCGGATCGGCGACGTGATTGGACCCAAGGGCAAGACGATTCGCGGCATCCAGGACCAGACCGGCGCCAGGATCGGCATCGAGGACAGCGGCCTGGTTACGATTTCCGCCGTGGGCGGCGAGGCCGGCCAGCGGGCCAAGGCCATGGTCGACGCGTTGGTGGCGGAGCCCGAGGTGGGCCGGACCTACGAAGGGCCGGTCAAGAGCACCACGCCCTTCGGCGCCTTCGTCGAAATCATGCCCGGCGTGGAAGGCCTGCTTCACATCAGCGAGCTGCAGCACGGCCGCACCGAGAAGACCGAGGACGTAGTCAAGAAGGGTGATGTCGTGCAAGTCAAGCTGCTCGAGGTCGATGACCGCGGGCGCATGAAGCTGTCCCGCAAAGCGTTGATTCCCAAGGAATAGTGGAAACCAACCAGCTGGACGAGAACCTCAAGCAGTCCACGGCTCCGAACGGCCTTACCGTTTTCACC
>JBDTTZ010000158.1:0-5178 GCA_040008015.1 Gemmatimonadota bacterium | reverse complement strand
TCCTTGGCCACCGTGACGCCGTCCTTGGTCACGGTCGGGGAGCCGAACTTCTTGTCGATGACGACATTGCGGCCCTTGGGGCCCAGGGTCACCTTGACCGCCTCGGCAAGGTGGTCAATGCCCTTCTTGAGCTTGGCCCGAGCATCGGTGTTAAAAAGCAGTTCTTTAGCTGCCATATCTTCGTCTCCTTGAGTGACTTTCAGTTCAAAGGCTTATCGCTGATCGCTTATCGCAGTACCAGAGCGGGTCCGCATCGGAGCCGCGATACGCCATAGGCGATACGCGTCTTCAGCCCATCTTCGCGAGAATATCCGAAGCCTTGATGATGATCACTTCGTCGCCATCCACGGTGTACGGCGTGCCGCTGTACTTGCCGTAGATGACCTTATCGCCGACCGCGAGCTCGACCTTCACCCGCTCGCCCTTTTCGACCCGGCCCGGCCCGACCGCAATCACCTCACCGATGGTGGGCTTTTCCTTCGCGGTATCCGGGATGTACAGGCCGCCCCGCATGGTCTCCGCCTCGTCCGACGGCAGAATGACAACCCGATCCTCAAGCGGGTGGATCTTGAGCTTGGGTTTCGCCTTGGTAGCAGTGGACATGCTTCCTCCAACTGGAGCGTAAATTGTTGTAAAATAAACAGTTATGATACTAGCACTCGCATCTTTGAGTGCCAGTTGGGGGGAAGATAAGTCGTTATGCAGGACTGTCAAGCACTGCGGAGGGACGAGTGCCAGCGGTACTACCACTCCCGCTTCTTCATCTCCTTGAACAGGGTGCGGGTCTCGGACTCCTCTTCTTTCTTGATTCGGAGGGTGGAATCGTAGGCGGGGTTGCTGCTGCCATCCTTGTTGGGCTTCGCGATCTTGGCGGCGTTCTTCCTGGCGAGGGCCTGGATCTTCTTATCGTCCGACTTAGTCATGATGATTGAGGGAATTGAAGGAATTGAGGGAATTGTGGGATTGGGAGACGGTTGGCATGCATGGGATTGTAGGACCTCGTAACGAATTATTCAACCCTGAACCCCTTGCTGCGTGCGAAGGATCACATGGGGCTGATGGCTGATGGCTGATGGCTGATGGCTGACCACCCTAGACTATCTGCTATCTGCTATCTGCTATCTGCTATCTGCTATCTGCTATTGCCAGACGATCCGGGCGCCGTTGACGGTAGTGCCGAACGACGGATTGCTCCGGGAGGGACCACCGGTGGGATCGTTGGAGCCGCTGATGGTCACCGTGACCGACTGGGGGCCATTGCTGCTGACCAACCGTGCATAGAGGCCGCCCGCGCCCAGCGAGGTCTGCACCGTTGGGGCGGTGAAGGTGACGGGTCGCGGGGTGACGTTGGTTCCGACCATCGTCATGTCCATCAGGATGGTCGAGGTCGCCCCGGTGGGGAATCCCTGGAACACCGCCCGATCGAACTGCTGGGCCCGGATGGTCCCCTGCTCATTCACGATAAGCGGAGCGTTGTCCAGCACCAGGCTGGTGCTGGCTGCCGTGACGCTGAGCGACAGGGCGGTGACCGATTTACCGCCGCCGGTCAGCGTCGGGGCGGTTCCCGTCGGCTGGGCGATGAGCGCTCCGTCCGCCACGATATTGCTGGTCAGGTTGAGGCCGCCGGTCGCGGCGGTGACATCGAGGTTGGCGAAGTGGGAACCGCCGGCACCGGTGCCGGGAGAAACGAAGGTCACCACCCGGACTCCTCCCGCTCCCAGCAGGGTCAGGTGGGCACCGCTGGGCGCGAAACTCAGGGAGCTGGTCCCGGAGGTCTGGGCAAAGCTTCCGCCGATCTTGAGCACTCCGTCGGTCATGAGTCCCGCGGTACTCCCCCCGCCAAACGCCCCGAGGCCGGTCACCAGTACCGAGTCGAGCGCATTCTGCATGGTGAGTGTGCCGGTGGAGAGAGTCTGCAGTGCACCGATCACCACGAGGGTGTGATTGTTCGGCTTGAGCGTACCGGTCTGAAGGAACACGTCATTCACCGTGGTGCGGCCGCCGAGGGTGAGAGTACCGCCCTGGGTCGTGAGGGTTCCGATCGTCGCATTCCCCGCAGCCAGGGTGACCGTGCCGGTCGAGTAGAGGAACTGGTACGGCAGATTGGAAGGTGCGGTCTGGCCGCTGCCGGTGTAAATGATCGACGTGGTGTTATACGTGCCCCCGATCGACATGGCCCCGGCCACGTACAGCCGGCCCAGTTGCAGCAGGCTCCCCGCGGCGGTCGTCACCCCACCCCGGACATCGAATCCGGTTCCAACGAAGGAGAGGTCGGTCGCCGTCACCGATACTCCATTGCCGACATTCAGGTTCGCCTGCACCAATACCATGGAGCCGGCCGTGACGTTGTTGGCCAGCGTGAGGTTGGAGAAGAAACTGTTGAGGCTGTCGGCCATCACGATGGTCTGGGGCGACGAGCCATCGAAGGCCGTCTGGAAGCTGGGGCCGGTGCGGAAGCTGCTGGTCGTGGAGCTGTTGGCCTGGGTGAAATTCCCCTGCACGTGGAGGAAGCCCTGGGTCAGCAGCCCATTTTCGGGACCGCCGTCGAACAATGCGTTACCGCCGACGCTCACGCTCCCGGCGGGATTGGCCATGACCATGGTGCCGCTGTTCTGCAGCGTGAGATCGCCGGTCATGGTGAGGGCAAAGGCGTCCACGGTGAGATTGGCCGGAACTCCCGTGATCAATACGCCGCCGCTGGTGATATCGAGGTCGGAGATCAGGGTGACGTTGCCGGTGATGAGCAGGCTGCCGAGATCGGCCATCTCGAGCTCGACGCCGCTCCCGCTCATTTCGGGACCCCCGTTGGTCATGGAGCCGTTGCCGACCAGGCTGCCGGTGACCTGGAGCGTGGCGTCCACGAAATCGACCACCGCACCGGACTGGACCTCCATGTTGCCGACCACCTCGTTACTGATCAGGGCGGGATAGTTGGGCGCTCCCGCGGCCATGAACACATCCGAACCGGCCGCCGGCACCTGGTTGGCCTGCCAGTTACCCGGATTATTCCAATCCGTGTCGCTCAGGCCGGTCCATACGGCCTGCCCGCCACCGACCCCCGGCCAGTTGATCACCGCGCCGCCGGCGGTCGAGGTGAAGCCGCCGTCGGTCGCCGGGGTTGGGTTGACCATGTCGATGGTCAGCGGGTTGGCGTCGGCGGTGTTGTCATTAGCAAAGAGATACTTGCCGTTCACCGGGACGGTGTTGAAGACCAGGTTGTTGAAGGCGTACGAGCTTGGCGCACCCGGCAAAATAACTTCAAGCTGATCCACAGCGGTGCTCATGTTATTGAACGTCACGTCGTCGATGATCAGCCCGGGCGGTGTCGTAGTACCCACGATCTGGAGCGGTGCGTTATCCAGGGTGAGACCCTGGATGTCGGCCGAAGACGCCTGAATCCGGAAGCCGTTCCCATGAACCACCGAGCCGGCGCCGGGCGAATTGAAGCTGCTTTCCACGAACATCGGCGCGTTGAGCAGGGTGAAGTCTCCCGGCGTATTCAGGGCGACGTTGCCAAAGTGATTGCCACTAAGGCCCGGATTCACCATCGAGATATTCTGCGGGCCGGTCGCGTTGGAGAAGATGGTCTCGTGCAGCCCCGTGGCGACGAACGCCTTGGCGCTGTTGGTATTCAGGACCTGGAAGTCGCCACCGGCCGCCAGCACGCCGCTGGTGAGCTTGCCGGTTTCGTCGGCGCCGTCGAACGTGACGGTGCCCACGACGTTCAGAATGCCGGTCTGCGATGTCATCACCAGCGTCGCGCCGGCGCCGGCTACCGAGAGGTTACCTCCGACGGTCATCGACTTGCCGCCGAGGTCCAGCCCGCCGGTGGCGGCCACCGCCACATTCCCGGAGACGATCACATTCCCGGTGAGGGTCACCGTCCCTCCGGTGGACCGCAGATTTGGAATCGTAGGCAGAGCCAGGCTGGTTCCTCCAACCTGCATGATCAAGTTCGCCACGACTCCTGAATTCACCATGAGCCCGGTGCCCAACAGGTTCCCGTGGACGATCAGGTTGAAACCATTCATGTCCAGTTGTCCGTTGACCGTGAGGGACTGGACATTCGACGGATTGGACAGGGTGACCGGCTGATTGGGTGTTCCTGACGGAATAACCGCATCGGTGGTGGTACCGGGAACCACTCCGGTGTTCCAGTTGCCAGCCGTGTTCCAGTTGGTCGACACGGCGCCGGTCCAGGTGGCCGGAACCGGCCCGCCCGGCCAGTTCACCACCGCACCCCCCACCGTCTGCACGAAACCGCCCGGTGTCACCGGGTTGGGGTTCACCATGTCGATGGTAAAGGGCAACCCGTTGCCCGGATTCAGGTCAATCGCGCTGAGATAGAACCCGGTGCTGGGCACCGAGCTGAACGTGAGATTGGTCAGCGTCGTCGGCGCGGCCGCCCCGGGATGGCTGATCTGGAGCTGGATCGCGGTGGACGACTGGTTGATGAAGCTCAGGTTGCTCACGTTGAGCGTGGTCGGCGTCGCCTGGTCGATCCGCAGCTGGACCCCGTTGAACACGGTCGGGTTCACGGACGAGTTGAATCCGCCGACGGTGAGCAGCTGGTTCGCCCCGGCAATGGTTGTAGCGTTCGACGTCAGGATGGAGAACGTGCCGTGCGCGTTGACGGCGGTCGCCAGGCTGAGGGTTCCCGACCCACTCCAGACCGCCTCCTGCAGGTGGGAGGAGCCGGGAACCAGTCCCGGAGTCGCAAAGCTGATGGTCTGATTCACCCCGTTGAAGGTGGTGATGTGGGTTCCCGAGGGATGGTAGCTGTCGGGACTGTTGCTGGCGAGCTGGGTGAGGTTCCCGCCGACGGTGATCGTCCCCGCCGTCATCGATCCCAGCTCATTGGCGCCGCCGAATGTGGAATTGCCAACCACATTCAGGGTTCCGGTGGGACTGGTCATGACCAGGTTGCCGCCGCCGCTGGTCACGAAGTCGCGGGCCACCGACAGAGTACGGCCGTTCAGATTGAGACTGCCGCCGGTAACATTGACCGCCGCGGCGAAGTTGCTGGCCGCCGTGAACGTCGCGGCATTGGGGGCCGCCACGATCACGACGCTGTCTGACGGGGTGGGTACGATCGCCGGATTCCAATTGGCCGGGTTGCTCCAGTCGCTGGAGGTGGTACCGGTCCAGGTCCGCACCCCCGCCGGAGCGGCCGGCCAG
>JBDTTZ010000157.1:0-1876 GCA_040008015.1 Gemmatimonadota bacterium | reverse complement strand
GGCCCCAGGATGTCGGTCCAGTCGGGAGCGCCGGGCTCCATGCGATTGTTGGAGTGCATCAGTTTGTAGGCTCCCAGGCCGGACCGGTCGGCGAAGATGAACCATTCCGGCCGACCCCGGGTATAGCGCCATACCAGGTAGGTCGGCGCCCGTCCTTCCCGCAGCTTGTCCAGAACTTCGTCCGGGGCACCGCGCTGAACATAGATCCGCCCCCGATCTGTCTTCCAGCCTGACTGGGTATTGGAGCCCCGTTCCCGGAAGGCGCTGTCCGCGTAACTCAGCATCCCATAGAACTGTTCCCGCCGCTCGTTCCTCCCGGCCGAATCGATGTCCCGCTTCTCCCAGAAGTCGGTGAGGAACCGCCGCTTGGTCGCCAGGGTGGCGCCGCGAAACATTCGAAGATCGCGGGACGATGCGATGTAGCTGAGCGGCTCGAACGCGGCGTCCAGGGCCGGCTCGTCCATCGCGCCGAAGTATCCTGCATCGGTGGTGAGCAGCTGCGCCACCTCGGCGGCATGCCGGGCGAGCACCGGTCCGGAGGGCATCATGGTGAATGTCCCGGTCCGGTCGATCTGCTGGCCGCCCAGCTGCACCACGACATCCAGGTCGTAGTCCCCGGCGGGAAGCCCTTCGAGATCCAGCTGGCCCCGCAGGACACCGCCGCCCGCCGCCACCCGCACCGGAATGGCCGGACTCTGCACGACCACCTGCCCGGTCGAATCACGAATCCGCACTGTCATGGTCCCCGAGTCGGCGGCGGCGCTGTAGGCTTCGAGCAGATAGAACGCCTTGCTCCTGAGCGGCGTCAACACCAGCTCGGCCGCCGAAGTGACGAGCAGGGAACCGTTCCGCCATTCGGTGCCCTGAACGACAGTGTCCGACGTCGTCATCGCTCGCATTCCAGGCGCCAGCACCAGGTCGGACGCGCTGGGCGGCTGGTCATAGGCCGTGAGGTCGGAGCGAGCGGTAAGGATGGTGCCACTGACCGAGTCCCGGACGGTGACCTCGAGCCGGTATTGGCCCGGCCGCAGCACGAACTCCAGGCTCTTGACCGAAGTGACTCCCGGCTCGCGAAGGTTGGCGGACACCCGCTGCGCCGGCCAGGCATCTTCCGAGAGCATCGCGCCGGCCGAGTCCAGGAGATGAATTCCCACCTGGTAGCTGACCACCGCGTTGGCGTCGTTGCCCGTGGGGGTCAGCACATCGAGCGGAACCTGGATGAATGCGCGAACCTGGGTCAGGCCGGATCCGGCATCATAGAACCGGACGGCGAGGAGCTTTACCTCTTCCTTGATGGCATGGCCCGGCATCGCGACCGGCAACAGCAGCGCGGCGGCCGAAAGCGCATATAAGCGGAATCGTATCATGTGATGCAGTCGTCCTTCAGGGTGAGCGGGAATGAGGAGGTGCCACCTGTAGACGCCTGACCGCGGGAGAGAGACACTAGGATTGTGATTGAGAGAAATTGCTTGGGGGATTGGCTGATCAGGTGAAGAACGCAGACCAAGAGAAAAGCTGCCATTCCGAGCGAAGCGAGGAATCCTGCCGAATCGACCCGATCCCTCGCCCCGCTCGGAATGAACAGCCTGATCTTTCAACCACTGCGTCCCTTCCCACCTTCAAGGTTAGAAGCTCACCTCAATGCCCAACCGGAGACGCCGGGGCGTATCCGTGAAGTTGTTGATCGAACGCCCGGTCAGGTACGAGGCGGTTGCCGCGGCCTTCTGCTCGGCCACCGTGAAGATGTGGTCGCCGTTGCCGTAGCGCTCTTCCGCCCGGACCAGGTACACGCAGCTGGGCGCGGTCGGCTGGTTCTGCTGGTTCACCCAGTTCCCGCAGCCGGAGGCCACGGCCCCGCCGAATTGGAGATCTATCG
>JBDTTZ010000156.1:0-4345 GCA_040008015.1 Gemmatimonadota bacterium | reverse complement strand
CACTTGTCACTTGTCACTTGTCACTTGTCACTTGTCACTTGTCACTTGTCACTTTGCAAATATAGAACAGCTAAGGGTTCCCGGGACCTACATGGAGCAGGTTGACCGCCCCGTGGCAGGCGGACACGGTGCCCACCAGCACGTCCACACTCTCCGTCCTGGCGCCGGCATCGGCGATGATGCGATCACCCGCCAGCACCGCGGCCACGCTGAAGGTTCCCACCGCGAACACCGTGTGCCGGCACTCCAGGAGAACCGGGCCCCAGGTGGGCCGCACCCGGTCCAGCTCGCGGGTCCACCGCTCCATGGTTTCCGACATCTCCCAGGTCCGCGGCGCCCGGATCACCGGACAGCGGGCAGGCTCGGTGCAATGGGTGGGACAGATCCAGTCCGCGTGGGATACGTAGCGCGTGTGGTCGGGCGCGGTGGCGTCGTAAGGAGTGCCGGGGTCGGTGCTGAAAGGGACGGTGCGGACTTCGCGGTCCGGCCACCGCTCCCGGGCCCGGCGAAACAACCATTCGTACATCAGGTGCGGCATGAGGGGAGAAGGGACGATCACATCGGGTGGCACGGCCACCGGGTCGGAACCGGCGTAACCCGCGAAGAAACCGTCGAGGAAGTGGGACCAGTCGTCGACGACAACCTGGCGTTCTTCACCAGACGGCAACTCGCGCACGACCTGGCAGGCGGGATCACGGTCCACCACCAGGATCTGCCGGTAGCTGACTTTCCCCCGTTCGCGCGCGGTTTCGAGTTGTTTGGTGTAGAAGCTGCCATAGCACCCGCCGCCGATGACGACGACAGTCCCCAGGGTGAGTGGGCCGGACTCGGCAACGGCGGGAAGTGCGCTCATGACGTTGAGCAGAAAACTAGCGGGGAACTGCGGGAAGCCCTACCTTCCCCCGCTCATGGCAGACCAATTCGAGCGCCTGAAAGCCGCGCTAGCGGACCGCTACGACCTTGAGCGTGAGCTGGGTGCCGGCGGCATGGCAACGGTCTACCTGGCGGTGGATCTCAAGCACCACCGCAAGGTGGCGGTCAAGGTGCTCCGTTCGGAGCTGGCCGGCGCGCTGGGTCCGGATCGCTTCAACCGCGAAATCGAGATCGCCGCCCAGCTCCAGCATCCCCACATCGTCGCGGTGTACGACTCGGGCCAGGCCGACGGCTTCTTCTATTACGTGATGCCACTGGTCGAGGGCGAGTCGCTCCGGACCCGCATCAAGCGGGACGGTCCCCTTCCGATCCACGAAGCCATTCACATCCTGCGGGAAATCGTGGACGCCCTGGCCTACGCGCACCAGCGGGGCGTGGTCCACCGCGACATCAAGCCCGACAACGTGATGCTCTCCGGCCGGCACGCCGCGGTGACCGATTTCGGTGTCGCCAAGGCGGTGAGCGCGGCCGGCTCCGAGACCCTCACCACGGTCGGGGTCTCCCTGGGCACGCCCACCTACATGGCGCCGGAGCAGGCGGTGGGCGAAGCCGACATCGACAACCGGGTCGACATCTACGCGCTGGGTGCGGTCGGCTATGAGCTGCTGACCGGCGCGCCGCCCTTCGAGCGCGCCAACGCCCAGGCGATGCTCTCGGCCCATGTGCTGGAGAAGCCGGTTGATGTTGAATTGAAGCGGCCCGGCATCCCGCCCGGATTGAGCACCCTGATCATGCGGTGCCTGGAGAAGGACCGCGAGGCCCGGTGGAAGAACGCCGAGGAGATGCTGCCTCTGCTGGAGGCGTTGGCCACGCCGAGCGGGGGTATCACGCCCACGGATACGCGACCGCTCCGGGCTAGGATGGCGGTGAAGAAGGGCCGGCGCGGACGGATCGCTGCGGCGGTCGTCGGGGTACTGGTGCTCCTCCTGGTTGCCGGATTCCTGCTCTTCCGCGGGGGCGGCTCGGGCAAGATCAACGAAATCGCGGTGCTGCCGATTCAGGACCTCTCCGGCAAGGATCAACCCTTTGTGGACGGGATTCACGATGCGCTGATCAATGCCCTCGCCCAGGCGAATGTGGTGGGCGTGGTCCCCCGCTCCGAGGTGATGCGGTTTCGGGATGGGGGCCAGACCACCCGGGAGATCGCGGACGCGCTCAAGGCGGGGGCCATTATCGAGGGTACCGTGTTCCGCGACGGCAACCGGGTGCGGATCAACATGCAGATGGTGGAACCGCGCACGCTCAAGCACCTGTGGGTGCAGACCTATGAGCGGGATGTGAGTGACGTCCTGGGCGCGCAGAAGGCGATCGTGGACCAGATCGCGACTGAAGTGGATGCGGTGTTACGGGGACCGGCCCCGGCCAGCTAAGCCCAAGCCGCCCAACTTTTCGGAGGAAAATCGTGCGTATCCGTCCCATGATCCTGATGCCGGCCGTCCTCGGATTCATCGGCTGCGGGGAAAAACCGTCGACGCCCGACCGCATGGTCATCACGCCTGACTCGGGCAGCTACTCCAGGCCCGCGTACTCGGTCGATAGCCTGCAACTGGCATTCGTGGCTCAGCTCAATGGCAAGGCGTCGATCTGGACCGCTGGAATCGATGGCAAGAATGCGAAACAGGTCAGTCCCGCGTCCACCTGGGCCTGGGATCCGCGCTGGTCACCGGACAGCCGATCTATCGCCTATCTGTCAGACGCGGCTGCCCCGCCCGACGTCTGGGTGGTCCCCGCCGGCGGCGGCGAGGCCCGGAGGCTCACCAGCGATCCCGGTTTGGAATTCAACGAGGCCTGGTCACCCGACGGCAGCCGCCTCCTCTACTCGGGAAACCGCTCGGGACAGTTCCAGGTTTACTCCGTCCCCGTTGGTGGGGGCACGCCGGACACCCTCCTCACCGGACCGGGGAACATCATTGCCCGGTGGTCTCCTGATGGAAGCCGCCTGTTGTACAATCAGATCGAGGGCGAGAAGACCACGATCTGGCTCATGACCCTGGCCGGACGCGTTCGCCGCCAGTTGACGACCGAGGGCCGGGAGTCGGCGACCGAGTGGTCGCGTGATGGCCGGAAAGTCCTCTACACGTCCTCTCGCACCGGGACCACGGACATCTGGATCATGCCGGCGGACAGCGGTGCCCCTCGCCAGTTGACTCAGGACATCCGGAACGATTGGAATCCGACCTTCTCTCCCGATGGAGCCTGGGTTGCATTTGTCTCCGACCGGGGCGGCCAGCAGGATGTCTGGATCGTCGCCGACACCGGCGGCGAAGCGATTCGGGTGACCGACGATCCCGGGCTGGAAACCGACCTGGTGTGGACGCCTGATGGCAAGGGAGTGACGTTCACCTACGCGGCCGGAGTTTCCCAGATCTGGAGCGCGCCCGCTGAGGGCGGCGAAGCCCGGCAGCTGACCGCGGCCACCAAGGGCTCCGGAAATCCGCAGGTCTCTCCCGATGGCCAGTCGATCGCGTTTGTCTCCGATCGGGCGGGCAACCGCGATGTGTACGTCATGCCGATCACCGGAGGAGAACCCCGGCGGCTCACCACCAACCCCCGCGACGACTTCGCACCGCAGTGGTCTCCGGATGGACAGCGGATCGCGTTCGTCTCCTCCCGGGGATCGGACGACGATATCTATGAAGTCCCCGCGGCCGGCGGCACCGAGGTTCAGCTCACCTCGCTGGCGGGAGACGAGAGCGACCCCCGCTGGTCACCCGACGGCAGCACGCTCGTGTTCACGGCCAGGTTCCAGAGCGGCTTGGGTGATCTCTGGACGGTTCCGGCTGCCGGCGGGTCCCCGGTGCGAGTCAGCCGGATGGGAACCGTCTTCTCACCCAACTGGCGACCGGATGGAAAGGCCATTGCGTTCGTGAGTCAGGGCGGCGCAGCGCAGGGGGAGAGCCGGGTCTTCGTGATTCCCGCCGGCGGAGGACGGGCCAGGCAGGTCACGTCGGAAGGCTACAGCGGCAATGCGGAATGGGCCCCGGATGGAGCGCGAATGGCCATCACGCTCCACACCGGGAAAAGTTTCGATGTCGCCGTGATGAACGCGGATGGCACTGACCTCAGGAAGTTCGGTACCGAAGAGGCCTGGGAAATCTTGCCCTCCTGGTCGCCCGACGGTGCCACGATCGCGTTCCAGAGCCGGGCGCAGGGAAACTGGGACATCGCCCTGCTGAATCCGTCCTCCGGTGATATTCGCTTCCTGACCACGACGCCGGAAGACGAGGGAAACTTGCGCTGGACGCCGGACGGCAAGACCCTGGTCTACGATCTTACCAACCCCACTACCCAGCTGGTGACGGTCGGAGTGGAAAAGCTGCTCAGCCGTTAGGTCCGTTGGTCACCGGGAGGATGTGACCGGTGATGGCCTGGGCGGCATCACTGGCCAGGAACATCACCGCGGCCGTGATGT
>JBDTTZ010000155.1:0-8396 GCA_040008015.1 Gemmatimonadota bacterium | reverse complement strand
TGTCGATGATCAATCACGCGGCCCGGGAGATCAACTGCAAGCTGGTCTACTACGGCCCCGGCCTGGGCGGGAAGACCACCAACCTCGAGCATGTCTACGGCAAGGTGGCGCCGGGCTCCCGGGGCAAGATGATCTCGCTGGCGACCGAGACCGAGCGCACCCTGTTCTTCGATTTCCTTCCGGTGGATCTCGGCACCATCCGCGGCTTCAAAACCCGCTTTCACCTCTACACCGTCCCCGGCCAGGTGTACTACAACGCCTCCCGGAAGCTGATCCTCAAGGGCGTGGACGGCGTGGTGTTCGTGGGTGACAGCCAGATCGAGCGGATGGAAGCCAACATCGAGTCGATGCAGAACCTGTACGACAACATGGCGGAACACGGCTACGATCTTACCCGGATGCCGTTCGTCATCCAGTACAACAAGCGGGACCTCCCCAACGCGGCGCCGATTTCCGAGCTCCAGGCCGCACTCAACCCCGGCTGGCCGGTTTCCGACCCGGCCAAGCAGCGGCAAATCCCCGATCCCATCCACCCGGGAGAGCTGCTGGTATCGCAGCAGGATGGCGAGTGGATCGAGCGGGCCTCGTACTACGAGGCCGTGGCGCTGACCGGCGAGGGCGTGTTCGACACCCTGAAGACGATCAGCAAACTCGTCCTGAAGAGCCTCGGCTGAGAAATGCGTGAAGAGTGAAGGGTGAAGGGGTGATCTTAACCATGTCGTGTACCGAGGTGGGTCGACACAGTGCAGTCGCGAGACTACGCATGGCTCTCCCCCTTCACCCTTTACTCTTCACCCTTCACGCTTTCTAGAGTATGTGGACCCTCCCCAACATCATTACCCTGGTCCGGATCAGCTTCACGCCGGTCATCGCCTTATTGCCGTTCATCGACGGGTACTGGCCCAAGCTCATCGCCTTTTTCGTCTTCCTGGCCGCCGCGATTTCTGACGTGTGGGACGGCTACCTGGCCCGGAGCCGGAACCAGGTCACCGACCTGGGCAAGGCGCTCGATCCCATCGCCGACAAGCTCCTGCTCTTCGCCACGCTGATCCCGATCTACATCATCTCCAGCGCCCGGCACGATCTTTACAACATCCCGGTCTGGGGCAGCATTCCGCTCTGGGTCTGCCTGCTGCTGATCGGCCGCGAGCTCGCCATGACCGGCTTCCGCTGGTGGGCCCGCCACCGGGGCGTAGTGATCCCCGCCGCCAGCTCGGGCAAACTCAAGACCGTCATCCAGAACATCTTCATCGGCGCCGTGATGCTGTGGTTCGCCTTCCGCGATGCCCGGAAGCCGATGGGCTGGGAGCACAACCGGTTCTTCCAGTTCTGGAATGATTTCCACGGATTCTTCGTCGCCGTCGCCCTCGCCGTTGCCGCCGCTCTCACGGTCTACTCGTTCATCGTCTATATCTACCAGTATCGGGCGTTGTTCTCTGAAAAGTGATCCCGCCGGAGAACCAATTCACCACGGAGTCACGGAGAACACGAGGGCCGCACGGAGAACAACTGTCGTTGGTTTGCTCCGTGCAATCTCCGTGGCCCTTCGTGACTCCGTGGTGAATTAGTTTTGACCGACCTATGGATATTGAGATTTTGACCATCGGCACCGAGCTCCTGCTCGGCTTCACCATCGATACCAACGGCGCCGAGATCGCCCAGGCTGCCGCCGCGATCGGGGGGAGGATCGTGCGGCGCACCTCGGTCGGTGATGAGCCGGACGCGATCCGGGCCGGCGTCACCGAGGCGCTCGCCCGGACCGGCCTGGTCATCACCACCGGCGGTTTGGGTCCCACCCGCGATGACATCACCAAGAACATCGTTGCCGAAGTCTTCGAGGCTCCGCTGGAGTTCCAGGAGGAGATCTGGCGCCAGCTGGCGCAACGCTTCGAGCGGCTGGGCCGCACGGCGCCGGAGAGCAATCGCGCCCAGGCCTACGTCCCTTGCGGGGCGACCGTGCTGAACAACCAATGGGGGACGGCGCCCGGACTCTGGCTCGAGTCGGAGCGGGGGATCGCAATCCTGCTGCCCGGCGTGCCCAGCGAGATGCGCCAGCTCGTGAAGCACGAGGTCATCCCTCGGCTCGCCGCCCGGGCGACCGGCACCGTCGTTCGGTCGGCGACGGTTCGCACCACCGGCATCGCCGAGTCGGCGCTGGCGCAACGGCTGGGAGAGATCGAGCGGGAAGTGGCGCCATTGAGCCTGGCCTACCTGCCTAGCCTCCCCGGCGTGGATCTCCGGCTCACCGCGTGGAACCTGGCGCCGGACGACGCCGACCGGCGGCTCGAAGAGGGTGCCCGGAGGCTGCGAGAGCTGGCCGGCGAGTTCGGCTACGGGAAAGGCACCGAGGACCTCGCCGCGCTGGTGCTGGATCGGGCCCGGGTCCGGAAGCAGAAACTTGCCGTCGCCGAATCCTGTACCGGCGGCCTGGTGGGCGGGCGAATCACCGCGATTCCGGGGAGCTCCGACGCGTTCCTTGGTGGAGTCATCGCCTACGAGGATGCAGTGAAGCTGCGCGACCTCGCGGTACCCGCCGCCACCATCGCCGCGCATGGGGCAGTGAGCGAGGAGGCCGCGCGGGCCATGGCGGCCGGCGTGGCCCGGCACTTCGGTGCCGACCTCGCGATCGCGGTCACCGGGATAGCCGGCCCCGACGGTGGAACCGAGACGAAACCGATCGGGCTGGTGTGGATGGCGACAAGTGTCGGTGGCGCGGTGGAAAGCCTGCAGTACGTTTTCCCCGGAACCCGGGAAGAGGTGCGGGCGCGGGCGGCGCAGTGGGTGCTGTTTCAGCTACTCAAGAGAATTCGATGACGTAGGGGCGCACAGCTGTGCGCCCCTACTGCCGTATTGGCCGACAATACGGGCATGCCGGATGCTAGTTATCTTTGGCTGGTCCAGACCCCTGAAAGGGATACCCAAGTGACTGATAAACCGATATTTGACGATACCGATATCACCCAGGCCGACGGGGAGAAAGAGGTTCCCGAGGAGCTGGATGGTGCCGAGGTTCTTCCCGTGGAGCCGGCGGAGTCGAAGGCTGAGCGGTTGGAGGACGAGAACGCGCAACTGCGGGAGCAGCAGCTTCGCCTGGCCGCCGAGTTCGACAATTTCCGGAAGCGGGTCGCACGGGAGCGGGCTGAGACGGCGGACCGGGCCCAGGCCGCCTTCGTGGTGAAGATGCTGTCGGTGCTGGACGATCTCGACCGGCTGGTGGCCGAAGAGAGTGGTGCCCAGGAACCCCACTACGAGGCGACAGTCCTGATCAACAAGAAGCTGCGCAAGGAGCTGGAAGCGGCCGGCCTGGAGGCGATCAACCCCACCGGCCAGCCTTTCGATCCCAAGGTGCACGAGGCCGTGTCCACGCTGCCACTGCCGGATCCGTCGAAGGACCACGTCGTGGCCGCCACCTTTCAGACCGGCTACACCTTCAAGGGAACCCTGATCCGTCCCGCCATGGTGCAGGTCTACTCCGATCAGGGCCAAGTCTGACCGTGGCGACCCAGGACTTCTACCAGGTGCTGGGGGTGCCGGACACCGCCACGCCGCCGGAGATCAAGAAGGCCTACCGGCGGCTTGCCAAGCAGCACCACCCCGACGCCAATCCCAATAATCCGCAGGCCGCCGAGCGTTTCAAGACGATCTCCGAAGCCCACAGCGTGCTGTCCGATGCCGACAAGCGGAAGCATTACGACCAGATGCGGAAGCTGGGGGCGTTCGACGGCTTCCGGCAGCAGGGCCAGTCCTCCGGCCGCCGTCCATCGTCAGGAGCGCCCAACGCCGGCGCCGAGGAGATGGAATTCGGCGACATGAGCGGGTACGGCCTGGGCGACATCTTCTCGTCGATCTTCGGCCGGGGCCGCCGGGAGGACAATCGCGGCGAAACCATGGAGGCCGTGGTCGAGGTGCCGTTCCGGGTGGCGGCCCTGGGCGGGAAGATCCCGGTCACCCTCCCGATCACCGAGAGTTGTTCCGCCTGTCACGGCAGCGGCGCTGCGCCTGGCGCCAAGCTCAACACCTGCCCTGAGTGCCATGGGCGCGGGACGGTCACCTTCGGGCAGGGCGGGTTCGCGGTGAGCCGGCCGTGTCCCCAGTGCCGCGGCAAGGGAAAGATCCCGTCCGAGCCCTGCCCGGTCTGCCAGGGGGCCGGTGAGATCCGCACCCAGAAGCAGATCATGATCACCGTGCCATCGGCCACCGAGACCGGGCACCGGGTTCGGCTGAAGGGGCAGGGAGAGGCGGGAAGGGCGGGGGCGCAGGCGGGAGACCTGATCATCACGTTCCAGGTGCAGGAAGACCGGTTCTTTCATCGCGACGGCCTCAACCTGACCTGCGAAGTGCCGATCAACATGGTGCAGGCCACCCTCGGCACCCGGCTCCGGGTCCGCACCCTCGATGGCCAGAAGGTGGTGCTCAAGATTCCGCCCGGCACCCAGCCGGGGCGGAAGTTTCGCATCAAGGGACTTGGTCTGCAGAAGAACGGCCAGCAGGGGGATCAGCTGGTGCAGATCCAGGTGACGGTGCCGGAGAAGATGCCGGCGGAGGCGGAGAACAAGCTGAAAGAGTTTGCGGAAACGGCTGGAATCAAGTTTTGATCGATGGTCATTCCGAGCGCAGCGAGGAATCTCAAGCCGGAATGACCCCTACTCCAGGTCTAGCCTTCCGTTTCCGGAGTAACCCGCTGTCCCTCCCGATACTTCTCCATGAGATACCGGTGCGTCGCCATCTCGTCCGGCGCTGACGCCGGGTTGCGCTGCTGGTAGGTCCCGTCCGGTTTCAGATCCCACGCCTGCCGATTGTCCAGCAGCATGTTCTCCAGCATCTCCCGCACGGTGCGCCGGTGACCCGGGTCCAGGATCGGGGCCGCCACCTCGATCCGCCGGTCGAGGTTGCGGGGCATCCAGTCGGCCGATGCGATGTAGGCCTCTTCGTCACCCGCGTTCTGGAAACAGTACGCCCGCGAGTGCTCGAGGTAACGGCCGACCACGCTCACCACCCGTATCCGGTCGCTGATACCCGGGATCCCCGGTTTCAGGCAGCAGATCCCCCGCACGATGAGATCGATCTCCACCCCGGCCTGGGAGGCGAGGTAGAGGGCGTGAATGATGTCGGGATCGACCAGCGCGTTCATCTTGCCGATGATCCGGGCCGGTTTGCCCTCCCGGGCGTGCTCCGCCTCCCGGCTGATTTTCGCGACGAAGGCCTCGCGCATGCCATTGGGCGCGACGATCAGCTGCTTGAAGGTTCCCGGCTTGGCGAACCCGGTGAGCACGTTGAAGATCTGGGTGAGATCGCCGCCGATGGCTTCGTTGCAGGTGAAGAGGCCGAAGTCGGTGTAGATCCGCGCGGTCTTGGGATTGTAGTTCCCGGTCCCCAGGTGCACGTAGCGCCGGAGGCCGTCCTTTTCCCGCCGCACCGCCAGCATCACCTTGCAGTGGGTCTTGAGCCCCGCCACGCCGTAACTCACGTGCACGCCCGCATCCTCCAGCCGCTGGGCCCAGATGATGTTGCTCTCCTCGTCGAACCGGGCCTGCAGTTCGATCAGCACCGCCACCTGTTTGCCCCGCTCCGCGGCCTGCAGCATCATCCTGGCGATGCTGGAGTCGCCGCCGGTCCGGTAGAGCGTGAGCTTGATGGCGAGCACGTCGGGGTCGTCCACCGCGGACTGGATGAAGCGCTCGACCGTGGTATTGAAGCTCTCGTAGGGATGATGCACCAGGATGTCCCGCTCCCGGATCACCTCGAACATGTCGCGGCCGGTGGTGAGCCGGGGCGGGGTGACGGCGTGGTTGGGCGGATCCTTGAGCTCGGGCACGTCCAGCATGGCGAGCGTCATCAGGTCGTTCCCGTCCAAGGGGCCGCTCACCTCATAGATGTCGTCCGCGATGAGCCAGGGAACCCGGGATTCCTGCTCTTCGGAAAACTCCGCCAGGAGCATCCGGCGCAGCGCTGCCGGCATGCTGGGTTCCACCTCCAGCCGGGTCACTTCGCCGAAGCGGCGGTTCCGCACCTCTTCCTGGATCTGGGCCAGCAGGTCTTCCGCTTCGTCGTGGTCGATCTCGTACTCGGTGTTCCGGGTGATCCGGAAGGTGTAGGAGCCGAGGATCTCGATACCCGGGAAGAGCGCCTCGATATTGGTGGCGATCAGCTGCTCCAGCGGGACGAAACGATGCCCCTCGGGAAGCTTGACCCAGCGGGGAAGGATCTTGGGCACCTTCACCCGGGCGAAGCGCTCCTCGCCGTCGGCGTCGCGCAGGACCACCGCGAGCGAAAGGCTCAGGTTCGAGATGTAGGGAAACGGATGAGCCGGGTCCACGGCGAGCGGGGTCAGCACCGGAAACACGTGGTTCTGAAAGTACTGCTCCAGGAAGCTGCACTCGTCGGTGGTGACCGAGTTCATGTCCAGCAGTTGGATGCCTTCCGTCGCCAGGCGGGGGAGGATCTCCTCGGTCAGACATTCGTTGTGCTGCCGTTGCATGCCGCGGACGATGGCGGAAATGGCGTTGAGCTGGTCTTCCGGGGTCATGCCGTCGGCGGTGCGCTCGCTGAAACCGGCGGCCAGCTGCTGCTTCAATCCCGCGACCCGGACCTGGAAGAATTCATCGAGGTTGTTGCTGAAGATCGCGAGGAACTTGAGCCGCTCCAGCGGAGGATTGCGGGGGTCGCGGCCCTCCCAGAGGACCCGGCGATTGAACTCAAGCCAGGACAGCTCCCGGTTGAGGTAGAGCGAAGGATGCCGAAGGTCTGCGGCGACTGCCCGGCTGGGGGGAGGTACTTTGACGTCGGTCACGGGGGCGAAATTTACCCCCCGCGGGGGTGGGGCGATACCTCAAGCGTCACAACTCTGTAACAGACTGCCGCTATGGGATTTAGGGGATTTGAGGATTGTGGGATTGTGGGATTGCGATAGTTGGGTTCGGGTGAGGGATTCGACGACACCGTATTCCCACAATCCCACAATCCCACAATCAAGAACTCAGAACGTCGGCGCCGGGCTCATCAGCAGGAAAAAAACCGCCAGCGACGCCACGACCGCGGCCAGGAACACGACCGACGCCAGGACACCGCTGGCGACCCGCAGGCCCAGCGACGGCCGCTGGCCGCGATTCCGCTCCAAGAGTCCCCAACCGCCCAGCGCGCAGATTCCCAACGGGGGAGTGGCCAGCAGCCACCAGCTCGGCTCGCCCAGAAATCCCAGCGGGACCGCGATCAGGCCGAATATCACCAGGTCATACAGCTCGCGAATCCGGGCGGCGCGGGCCCAGTCGCACAGCGCCTGGGTGAAGGGGCTGGGTCTTGTCATCGTGTCGTCATCCCTCGCAGCTAGGATCACCCCCCATGACGAAATTCATCCCTCCGGAGGCATATCCAATGTTACGCACTACTGGCCTGGCCGCAATCTCTCTCCTGGTCATCGTTGGCAGGGCGGCGGCCCAGGAGCATGGCGAAGAGAATGAAAAAAAGATCACCCGCGCCGAAATACCGGCCGCGGTTGAGCATACCGTCGCGGCCCAGACCCGGGGAGCCACCATCAAGGGTTTTGCGAAGGAGGAGGAGGACGGCAAGACGGCGTACGAGGTCTCCATGACCGTGCACGGGCATTCGCGCGACGTGCTGATCAGCCCGGCGGGCCTGGTGCTGGAGGTGGAGGAAGAGGTCGTGCTCGATTCGCTGCCGCCCGTCATCAAGGCCGGCCTGGTGCGAGAGGCCAACGGCGGCCGCATCCACACCGTGGAAACCCTGACCAAGGGCGGGGTGTTAGTCGCCTACGAAGCGCACGTGACGACCAACAGCCACCGGTGGGAAGTGCAGGTGGGCCCCGATGGCAAGAAGCTGGACCACGAAGAGTAGGTGGCCGTCCTAAGGCGCCCGGACTGGACGAACGCGAAGCAGGACCACGCCATGCGCTGGTACGACCGTCATGTACTGACCCTTGAAGCTGCCCCGGTCGGCATGGGCCCAGAGGTCGCGGACCGAGGCGGAATCACTCCGAATGCCGGTCCGGTGAAACCAGGCGGTGATCTCCGCGGGTGCTCCGCTACGGTTGAGCAGGGCGACGGCGCTGGATCCATCCTGGAGCGGCTTGGCCCAGACCTGGAGCTCCGGCGGCCCCGACCCGACCAGGTAACCCTGGGCGCCGCGCGGGTCCTGGTCCACGGCGAGAACCTCCGCGTTGGTGAGGATCGCCCGGGTCTCGTCACTCATGGTGCGAAGATCGTTGCCGGCGATCAGCGGCGCCGCCTGGATCGCCCACAGGCTCATGTGGGCGCGGTACTCTTCTCCCGTCATTCCCCCGTTCCCGACTTCGAGCATGTCCGGATCGTTCCACGCTCCCGGACCTGCCACCCCGCCATGCTGGCTCGATTGATCGAGGTTGGAAAGCATCGAAGGCCAGG
>JBDTTZ010000154.1:0-2151 GCA_040008015.1 Gemmatimonadota bacterium | reverse complement strand
CCGTCATGGGCCTCCACCAGGTGCTTCACGATCGCCAGGCCCAGTCCGGTGCCGCCTTCATCCCGGGCCCGCGAGGAGTCGGCCCGGTAGAACCGCTCGAAAATGCGGGAGAGGTGCTCGTGGGCGATTCCCTTGCCCATGTCGCTTACCGACATCACGATGCCGTGATCCGCCGGCCGGGCCAGGCAGGTGACGGTGCTCCCATCGGGCGCGTATCGCAGCGCATTGTCGAACAGGTTGGTGAGGATTTGCCGGACCGCGTCGGGGTCGGCCTGGAGCGACTCCGCCCCGGGCGCCACCTCGACCGCGAAACGCACCCGCTGCCGGGCCGCGGCGTCGCCGACCACGGCCGCCACCTCGCGCGCCACGACCCCGATATCTACCGCCTCGATCCGGGGCTGCCAGCGTCCCGATTCGATGCGGGAGAGATCGAGCAGGCTGTCCACCAGCCGCTGCATCCGGCGGGCATTGCTCAGGATGACCCGGAGAAACCGGGCGGTGGTCTCCCCGTCGGCGGGCTCCGTCGTCAGTGTTTCAGCGTAGCCGGAGATCGAGGTGAGCGGCGTCTTCAGCTCATGAGAGACGTTGGCGACAAAATCGCGGCGGACCATCTCCAGCCGCCGGATCTCGGTCAGGTCGAGCAGGACCAGCACGACGCCACCATTGGGAAGCGGCCGCGCGTTCATCACCAGGCTGCTGCCATCCAGCTCGATTTCCGCCCGGTTGATCACGTTTCCCATCAGCACCGAGCTCACCACCTCGCGTGCCGCCTTGCCGCGGAAGAGATGGAGCAGGTCCGGCATCGGGGCGTCCGCTTGGTACCCCAGGAGCTGGCGGGCGGCCTGGTTGGCGGTGATGATCCGGCCGCGCTGATCGGCGCCGATCACCCCTTCCACCATGGATTCCACCACCGCCCCGATTTCGGCCTGTTCCCGCCGCAGAGCTTCGAATCGTTCGGAAAGGGTGAGATTCATCTCCCGGAGTGCCCGGACCAGTGCGTCGATATCAGGGATGCCGGAGCGGGGAAAGCGGGGCACGTTCCCGGCGGAGATGGCGCGGGCCGCGCCGGCGATCTGGGTGAGCGGTTGCGCGATGGAGCGTCCGGCGAAGAAGGCGAGGATCGAGCCCAGCAGGATCGCCAGGATCGCCGCGGCCAGCACGGCCCGCTGGGCCCGATGCACCGGCAGGTTCAGCTGGTCGAGACCGGCCGCAACCCGGATGACGCCGGGTCCGCCCGGGACGGCGATGTACAACATGTCACGGCCCACCGAGGCGCTGGCCCGCTCGGAGCGCCCGATCTTCCCGGCGAGGGCGGCGCGAACCTCGGATCGGCCCAGGTGATTTTCGAGATTGGTCAGCTGTTCCGCCGGCACATCGCTGTCGGCGCGCACCCGGCCGGAGCGATCGATCACCGTGATCCGGTGCCCGTTCTGCGCCGCCAGCTGATGCACCGCCGGGTTCCACCGGAGGCTGTCCGGCGGTAGCGCCTCCCGGATCAGCAGCGCCTCCCGCTCCAGCGCCGCGGCGAAGTCGTCCTCCAGATCGTTGCGAAGCGACAGCTCCGTAACGATGACCAGCACGCTGACCGTGACCAGCAGGATCGCCACAGTGCCGGCCACCATCCGCCCGGCAAACCTCATCGGGCCGGGGTCCCGCGCTCCCCGCCCCGGAAGCGATAGCCGAATCCCCGCACGGTCTCAATCATGGCGCCGGCTTCTCCCAGTTTGGCCCGGAGCCGCTGCACGTGCATGTCCACCGTTCGCGTCTGGATGTCGGGTTGGGCTTCCCATACCGTCTCCAGCAGCTGGGGGCGGGACTGGACCCGGCCTCGGCGCTCCAGCAGGGTGAGCAGCAGCTTGTACTCGGTCGCGGTGAGTTCCAGCTCCTGGCCATTTACGGTGCTCCGGTGGGAGGACCGATCGATGACGATCGGACCCGCCGTGATCGTGGAACCGGACGCCACCGCGGGCGAACCCAGCCGCCGCAGCAATGCGCTGACCCGCAACGCGAGCTCGGGCGGAGAGAACGGCTTCACCAGGTAGTCATCGGCGCCGAGTGAAAGGCCCCGGATCCGGTCGGCCTCTTCCCGCCGGGCAGTCAGCAGGATCACGCCGACATCCCGGGTCTCCTCGCGCCGCCGCATTTCGGCCA
>JBDTTZ010000153.1:0-8705 GCA_040008015.1 Gemmatimonadota bacterium | reverse complement strand
GACGCAGGACCTTGAGGGCCACCATCCGGCGGTGCTTGAGGTCCTCGGCGAGATACACCGTTGCCATCCCGCCCTGGCCCAACTCGCGTTCGATGCGGTAGCGGTCGGCGAGGGCGTCGGTGAGGCGATCGGGGACATCCGTCACTAGGCTCGACCTTGGCGGAAGAGATTCCAGCCAGTGAAGCTATCGAGCTGTGGCGGGGCCAGCTAGAGCGAAAGGGGGATTCGAGCGCCCTCCTTGCCTCCCGCGCCAATGGGCCCCAACCTTGGCCCATGATTCGATCCTTACTGTTCCTCATCCTGCTCGCCGGCCTGCCGGTCTCCCTTGCCGCGCAGACCGGAAGCGAGCCCCCCAACCGGCCCGCTCTGATGAGCGGCAGCGACAGCACGGTGGCGCTGCAATACCAGGACGCCCTGCTGCTCGACGCCCATATCCGCGGTCCGGACCACGGTGTCATCCAGAGCCAGCTGGTTGATTCGACCGGCGGGCGGATCACCCAGGTGCTCAAGTGGACGGTGCGGGGAGGCACCCTCACTCTAACCGCCATCGTGCAAACCTCAGTCGAAGGATTCGCCGCCGCCGCCGAGCCTCGCGAGGACGGCCTCCTGGTGGTGCGCCACGCGGTGGGCCCGGTGGTGAACCGGCTCAATCGCGCAGTGTACGACCGGCATGATGACTGGGTGCTATCGGTGGATGAACCCGCCCGGGTCGAAATCGTGCCGCTCGACAGCGCCACCGGCCATCGGCGTTTCCGGCTCACCGCCTCGGGCGGCGAAGTCAGCATTCGATTCCGGCCCCGGTTCTATCAGAAGCACCGCGGCCTGTCGCAGTACCGGCCCTGGACCTACCGGCCCTGGCCCCTATCGGTGGCCGGATGGAGCAGCTGGTACGCCTTCTTCGATAAGGTGACCGAAGCCGACATCGAGCGCACCGCCGACATCCTGGGAGCGGTGCTCCAACCCTTCGGCTATCGCTACCTCCAGATTGACGACGGCTATCAGCGCCTGCCGATCGGCCTCCCCCAGCACTGGCTGGAGAGCAACGACAAGTTTCCGGGCGGGCTGGCCCATCTCCGCGAATACATCAGCGCCCGCGGCCTCGAGCCCGGCCTCTGGACCAACGTGAGCTTCCAGGACGACACTGCCGCCGCTGCGCATCCCCGGTGGTTCCTGGCCGGGGCCGACGGCCGGCCGGCGTGGGGCCGCTGGGTCGGCTACGTGATGGACGGCAGCGCGCCGGGCGTGATAGACTCGCTGATCCGACCGGTCTATCACGGCCTCCGCGCCATGGGCTGGACCTACGTCAAGCTCGACGCCCTGCGCGACCTGCGCTACGAGGGATACAACAGCTACGCCAGCGACTTCGCCCGGCGGGGCCTCGACCGCGAAGCCGTTTTCCGCTCCGTGGTCCAGGAGGTTCGCCAGACACTCGGTCCCGATATTTACCTGCTCGCCTGCTGGGGCATCCGGCCCGAGTTGATCGGCCTGGTGGACGCCGTAAGAGTCGGCGACGACGGGTTCGGGTACGGTTCCTTTGCCCAGTACAACTCGTTCAACAACGTGGTCTGGCGAAACGACCCGGATCACATCGAGCTGCACCAGCCCGATGGCTTTCGCGCGACGACCGTCACCAGCCTCACCGGTTCGGTCCTGATGCTGACCGACCAGCCCGAGATCTACCGGACCGACCGGGCGGAAGCGGCCAAGCGCACCGCCCCGGTCCTGTTCACCCGGCCGGGTCAGCTGTACGACGTGGACCCCTCCCGCTCCTCGCTCCTGGCCCAGGTCGCCACCGAACTTTCCGGCTCGGGTCCCCGCGCCTTCGATGCCGACCAGCGCGAAGTGGTGACTCTCTACCAGCTCGACATCGCTCGGCCCTTCGAGCAGTGGACCGTGCTCGCCCGCACCGGGGGCGACCAGCGGGCAATTCCCTTCGCTGAGCTGGGCCTTCCCGCGGCGACCGACTATCTCGCTTTCGAGTTCTGGACCCGGCACCCGCTCGGCGTAGTGCGCGACAGCCTGGTCCCCGGGCCGATCGATCCCGGCTTCCAGGTCCAGGTGTTCTGCCTCCGGCCCCGGGTGGACCATCCCCAGGTGTTGAGCAGCAGCCGCCACGTGACCTGCGGCGGCCCCGACCTGAGTGACGTCGCCTGGCACGGGGACACGCTGAGCGGGGTGAGCCGGCTGGTCGCGAACGATCCCTACGATCTCTTCCTGACCGAACCGGCGGGGTATCGCCTTGCGGGCGTGGAGGCGACCGGTGCCCGGGTCACCCGGCAGCCGGTGGAGGGAGGAACGAGGATCGTGCGGCTGGAGAGTCAGGGTGGGGGAGAGGTCCGCTGGCGGATCAGCTACCGGAGGCAGGGCTCCTGAGTCGGACAGTGCGTGGGCGGGGCACAGCGGTCAAGCCAGCCGTCATGGCTGGGGCCCATTCGTGGACACAGGACGGTACCGCCAGAGCCTCGATTCCAGCCCCTGGGCGTAGTACACCACGCGCCCACTGGGATCCCACCCCCCATACATGTCATAGCCGACGACCGGCGGCAGGACCTCGAGCTTGCCGGTGCGGGGATCCAGGATCGCCGCGGGCCAGAACCACGACGCCGGCGAAATCACGGTGAGGACGATGCGCCCGTCCGGGCCAATCGCGTTGGAAGCCAGCATAGCGCCCGGCGAGAGACGCAAGTCCCCGCGCACGGCGATCTCCTCCTCCGCGCCTCTATCGAGCAGCGGCACGCGGGCGAGCTTCACCGTGTTGTCGGCCACGAAGGAGATGACCAGATAGCGCCCCTGCGGATCCACGGCGACTGACTCCCCGTTGTGGATCCTCCGCGGCGTGCCGCCGCCGCTGGGCATCGCCCAGACCCCGCTCGCCTGCACGTAGTAGAGCGTCTTCCCGTCCGGCGAGCCGGCCAACTGTGTCGGCCGGACGCCGGGCAGACGGGACTCAACCTGCCCGGTCGCCGTGGACGCGATGGCCAGGACCGCGTTCGAGTCGGCGCCGAGCATCAGCGCGATGCGGCCCGGCCCCAGCAACGCCATCGGGCCGTGGCTCTCCTGGTCGGCCGTCATGAACGGCTGCGGCTCCTCGCCCGGCGCGAACGCCATGATGCGCGATCCGCCCGCGGCGGCCGCGCTATACAACACCCGGCCATCAGGTAGTGCCAGCAACGAGGCGAAGGTTCCGTCGGCCCCCGGAAGCGGCCACGACGCCACCCTGCGGCTGGCCGGATCGTAGCGCCGCAGCTCGGTCAGCCTGAGGGCCTCGTCGAAGTAGATGGAGCCGTCGGGACCGAAATCAAATCCCCCCTGGCCGACCGCGAGCGTCGCCAGCACCCGCACCCGATTCGAGCCATCCCGCGGGACGGCGGTGAGCTGGGCGGAGTTGCCGGTCGGAACACCGACAACGACGGAACGCCCGTCGGGTGTCACGGCGAGCTGGATTGATCCCACGCTGCCCACCGGGAGGATATCGCGGCCGGGAGCCAGCCGCCGGACCTCTCTGCTGGTCAGGTCAATGACGTACAGGTGCGCGACGGAGTCTCGGCGGCCGGTGACCGTGCCATAGAACGCGGCCTCCTGGCCATCGGGGAAGGCGCGGAAGAAGGTGCTGTTTCCGGTTTCCAGGGTGCCGAGTGCGGGAAGCGTATCCAGCCGGCCGCTGTCCGGCCAGTAGCGACACATCTCGGGGGTACCCGCGACGTTGAGGCGCGAAACCAGGAGGGACCCGTCGGGGAGCGCCTCGGGTGATCCCGCGTCGGCCAGCACCAGGCGCTCCCCCGTGCCTAGCGGCGAGATGCTGTAAACGCCCCTCGGCGCTTCGAAGAAACGCGCGTAGTAGATCCTGCTGTTGTCGGCCGACCACGAAAACTCCCCTGTCAGTCCCATGGTCCGATCCGAGGTGAGCACCTTCCAGTCGCCGGACTGTGGCTTCAGCACGGCCAGTTGCGTCTGGCCGTCCACCATGGCCGCGAACGCGATGAGCTGTCCATCGGGGGAGAGCCGGGGGGCCAGCGCGACCTGGGGTCCGCCCAGCAGCTCGCCGCGCCAGACCGTCGTCTCTCCGCCCGCCGCCCCCGAGCGCCGGCCCAGCACGAATGCGGTCGCGACCGCAGCGGCGGCGAGCGTGATGAGGAAGGCGAGGCGCACGGCGCGAGACCGGGAGCCGACGACCGTGGCACGCGTCGCAGTCCGCCGGTCTCCCCCATCGCCCTGGAGCGCCGCGGCGAACTCCGCGGCCGTACCGAAGCGGTCGGCGGGGAGCTTTTCGAGCGCAGTCAGCACCGCATCCTCGACATGAGCCGGGACACGGTCGCGCCGACCGACGATGCTGGCCGGCTTCTCGGTCATCACCTTGGCGACAATGCCCTGCGCCGTTGACGCCGTGAACGGCGGATCACCGGTGAGCATCTCATAGGTCACGCAGCCGAGGGCGTAGATGTCGGTGCGGGCATCGAGATCGCGCTCCCCCATCGCCTGCTCGGGGCTCATGTAGTGCGGCGTGCCGAGCGACATCCCGGTCTCGGTCATCCGGGAGCCGCCGGTTTTCGAGGCGGCGAGGGCGATGCCGAAATCGGCCACCAGGGCGTGCCCGCCATGCAGCAGGATGTTCTCGGGCTTGATGTCGCGGTGAATCACCCCGTGCTGGTGGGCGTACTCGAGCGCATCGGCCGCTTCCCGGGCGATGCGCAACGCGTCGTCGACCGGCAGCTGCTTCTCGCGGGTAAGCCGGTCGCGCAGCGACTCGCCCTCGACGAACGGCATGACGTAGTAGACCGTCCCGTCGACGGTCCCCGAATCAAACAGCGCCAGGATGTGGGGATGCTGGAGATTGGCCGTGGTCTTGATCTCGGCCAGGAACCGCTCGGCACCGATCACCGCCGCCAGCTCGGGACGCAGTACCTTGACCGCCACCTTCCGGTCGTGCCTGAGATCCTGGGCGAGGTAGACCGTCGCCATGCCGCCCTGCCCCAGTTCCCGCTCGATCCGGTAGCGGCCGGCGAGGGCTTGAGCGAGCCGGGTCGCGCTCTCCGCCATCACCGCAGCGCCTCTGGCAACCCGATGCGGGCCTGGAGCTCCAGATAGCGTGGCTCCTTGCGGATGGGATAGAGAAAAGGCATCGCGTTCATCACCTGGAGCAGGTCAAGATCCCGAGCCTCGACGGCATGATCGAATAGAGTGTACATCGAATCCTTGTTCCCCAGGAGATAGAGCAGGCCGGCCCGCTGCGCCAGCCGGGGATCCCCTTCCAGTTCCCTCACCACCTTTTCGACTGCCGCCCGGTCTCCCCTGGCGGCCGCGATCATTCCGTCGTTGAACTGACGCACCCAGTAATCTCCGCCCGCCAGCTCGATGGCGCGCTTATGATAGCGTTCAGCCGCTGTGAAATTCCTGGCATCCATCTCGATCAGGCTGAGGATATCGAATGCCTCGTAGAACCTGGAGTCCATTGCAATAGCGCTCTCGGCCGCGGCCCGCGCCGCCGCGCTATCGCGGCTCGACCAGTACCACCAGGCAAGGTCACTCCGCCACTGCGCGGTCGTCGGCTCCAGCTCCACGAGCTGTTTCGCGGTACGGTCAATCTCCGCCGCCCAGTTGCCGGTCTCCCAGGCGGTCCAGCCGTACAGCGCTACAGCCTGGGTGGACAGGGTCCGCTCCTTTCCCCGGCGAAACAGCTCGGCGGCCCGCTCAAAATCCCAGTCGTTATGCACCAAGGTGGCGCCGAGGGCGTAGTACGGGTCCCCCAGCCGATCATCCAGCTCCATGGCACGCCGTGCCGCGCGCTCTACCGCGATACGCGCGGAATCCCGCCGAGTCGTCTGATAGATGAGAGCGTATGCATTCGCGATGGCAAGTGTGGACCAGGCGGGGGCGAAGGTGGAGTCAAGCGCGAGCGACTGGGAGATATACTCAACGCTCCGCTGGAATCCTTCCGTGGTCCGGAGATTCGCCTGCTCCTGGCCCAGCAAGTACAGGTCGTAGGCCCGGGGATTGACGGGACGGGCTTCCCCGAGGAATTCCTTCTGGTCCGGCGTGAGCCTGGCCTGGATACCCCGCGCGATCTCGGCGGCGACATCGTGCTGGAGAGCGACGACATCCTCAGCCGGGCGGGAGAAGGTGCGCGCCCAGAGATTTTCGCCGGTGGCGGGGTCGGTGAGTTCCGCCGCCACCTGCACCTGGTTCCCCGCTCGCAGCACCGCGCCGGTGACGATGGCGTCTACCCGGAGCTGATTGGCGATTTCGCGGGCGGGGAGCGTGGTGTTGCGATAGGCGGCGACCGCTCGGTGGCCCAGCACGCGCACGCCGGCGTCGGTCAACACCGCGATCAACTCCCGGGTCATTCCATCAGCAAAGAAGGCCTGGGTCGAATCGCCGGTCTGGTTGTCCATGGGCAAGACCGCGATCCGCTCAATCCTCGGGACGGCGGGCCTGCGGAGGAGTACCCAACCGGCCGCCACCGCAGCCACCAGCGCCAGCATGGCCGCGAAAAGCACCAGGCGATTGGGACGCCGGGCGCGCGGCGGCACGGCGGGAGCCGACGCTCCTCCGGTGAGCGCCTGCGCAAACTGCGCGGCAGAATCGAATCGGTCGGCTGGATCTTTGGCGAGCGCGCGGAGAATGGCCGCGTCCATCCCCACGGGCACCACGTCCCGCACCACCCGGAGGGAGCGGGG
Organism: Gemmatimonadota bacterium; assembly: GCA_040008015.1. Lineage (GTDB taxonomy): Bacteria > Gemmatimonadota > Gemmatimonadetes > Gemmatimonadales > GWC2-71-9 > DASYPP01. Next base: position 2,031 of record JBDTTZ010000153.1, on the reverse strand, counting down.
TGTTTCCGTCAGCAGCCGGGCGACGATGGCGCGATGTTTTGGACCCGTGATCGGGGGTTCTCCGGCCAGCATCTCGTACGTCAGTGCGCCCAGCGAATAGATATCGCTCCGCGCGTCGAGGTTGCGGTCGCCAGTTGCCTGTTCCGGACTCATGTAGTGCGGCGTGCCGAGTGAGAGGCCGGTGCCGGTGATGCGCTCGCCACCGGCGTGGCGCACCGCGAGCGCGATGCCGAAGTCGGCCAGCATCGGCCGCCCATTGGCGAGGAGGATGTTCTCCGGCTTGATGTCGCGATGGATGATGCCCCTGGAGTGGGCGTAGTGGAGCGCGTCGGCGACATCGGTGGTGATCTTCACCGCTTCAGCGATGCCGAGCTGGGTCTCGCGATCGAGCTTGGCACGCAGCGTCTCGCCGTCGATGAACGGCATGACATAGAAGAGGAAGCCGTCGGCGATGCCTGAGTCAAACAGCGGCAGGATATGCGGGTGCTGGAGTGCCGCCGTGGTCTTGATCTCCTGCACGAAGCGCTCGGCACCAAGGACGGCGGCGAGTTCGGGCCTGAGGACCTTGATGGCGACTTGGCGATCGTGCTTGACGTCGTGGGCCAGGTAGACCGTGGCCATGCCGCCCTGGCCCAGCTCCTGCTCGATGCGATAACGGTCGGCCAGCGCGGTGGAAAGGCGGGAAAAGGCGTCGGTCACAGGTCTGGTCAGGTGGTGGCTCCAAGTGGGTATCTAAGGAATGCACCGGGCCGAAGCAGGTATGGAAGCTTGACGCGTTTACCGGGCGCCGAGGGCGCGGGCCGCCCGGCTGAAATCCTTCGGCCTGACCCAGAGAATCATCCCATAGCGTCCCCGTCCGGCGGTGACCGCGTCGGCAGCGACCGCGTTGATCCTCGCGCTGGCGAGTTTCGCCAGCACCCGGTGCACCGCCCCGATTCGGTCGTCCCCCTGGACCAGGAACCCCCGCTTGACCGGCTTCAGACGCCAGCCGTTCCGCCGGGCGACCTTGCGCAGCCCGGGCAGATCGTCGGTTACCAGGTCCACCTGAGCCTTGCCACCTCCCGCCGGAAATGCGCTGAAGGCCGTCAGGTTGACGCCGGCTTCACGGAGTGCGCCCAGCACCTCGATGCCCTTGCCGGGGCGATGGGGCACCTTCACATAGGTGTAATTGATTTTCCGAACTCGATCAGCCATGACGACCTCCTTGCTTCGGTGGGTGTCCCTTCAGAACTGTTTGGCGACTATCGAAACGTCGCGATATCGGCGAGCGGTTTGCGCCGAAGGTCGGGGACCATGGCCCCCGCGGCTGGGTAACCGGCCACGACCAGCATGACGGCACGTTCGTTGGCAGGGCGCTCAAGCACCTGGTTCAGGAATCCCATGGGGCTCGGCGTATGAGTCAGGGTAGCGAGCCCGGCATGATGGAGAGCTGCAATGAGAAACCCCGCCGCGATACCAACTGATTCCATTACATAGTAATTCGTCAGCCGGGTTCCGTCCCCGGCGATCCCGTAGCGCTGGGCAAATACCGCGATCAAACAAGGCACGACTTCCAGGTACGGCTTCTGGGCGTCGGTTCCCAACGGGGCGAGTGCAGCCAGCCAGTCCGCGGGAGCGGTGGCATAGAACTCCGCTTCGGCGGCTTCCGCGGCCTCCCGTATGACGCGCTTCAATTCCGAATTGGTGATCACGACGAAATGCCAGGGTTGGCGATGGGCGCCGCTGGGGGCGGTACCGGCCGCCTCGATGCAGAACTCGATCACCTCGCGAGCCACCGGCCGATCGCTGAACTGGCGCACCGTGCGGCGACGTTGCAGCTCGACGGCGAACTCCCGGCTCCGGCTCAACATCTCGGTTGGGGGATACTCCCGGTAGGAACGAAACGGCACGAAGCCGGAGTTATCGGCCATTTCGGCTTACGCCTCCCATCTCCCGCCTCACGGTTTTTCTATCTCCGCCACCCACACATCCAGCTTCGTCTCCAGCACCGGCACGTAGAACCGCCCGTTGTTCAGATCAAGACCGAACCGG
>JBDTTZ010000152.1:0-2955 GCA_040008015.1 Gemmatimonadota bacterium | reverse complement strand
TCCCACGTCCTGGGCGCCATCGCCGCCACCCTGGTCGGGATCGCGGAGTACTACACCCACCTGCACCAGGCCGGCACGGTGAACCCCGCCACCATGACGGCGCTGGGCATCGAGGTGCTCCTGGGAGCGCTGACCGTGAGCGGCAGCTTCATGGCGTTCGGCAAGCTCCAGGAGATCATCACCGGACGCCCGGTGACCTACAAGGGACAGAACGTCCTGAACCTGGCCGTCCTCGCCGGGGCGCTCGGCCTGCTGGTGTATCTCATCGTCAACCCCACCCACGAGTTGCTGTTCTACCTGATGGTCGGGCTCGCGTTTCTGTTCGGATTTCTGCTGGTGCTGCCGATCGGCGGGGCCGACATGCCGGTCGTCATCTCGCTCATGAACTCGTACGCCGGCCTCGCCGCCGCGGCGACCGGCTTCGCCATCGGCAATACCGTGCTGATCATCGCCGGCGCGCTGGACGGCGCCGCGGGCTTCATCCTGTCGATCGTCATGAGCAAGGCGATGAATCGCTCCTTCGGCAACGTGCTGTTCGGGGCGTTCGGGAGCGCCGCCGCGGGAGGGCCGGAAAAAGCGACCGAGGGTCTCAAGGTCAACGCGATCTCCGCCGCGGACGCGGCGCTCCGCCTGGCTTATGCCCGGCTGGTCATCGTGGTGCCGGGCTACGGCATGGCCGTGGCGCAGGGGCAGCACCAGGTGCGGGAGCTGGCGGAGCTGATCGAAAAGCAGGGCGGGGAGGTGAAGTACGCCATCCACCCGGTCGCGGGACGGATGCCCGGCCACATGAACGTGCTGCTGGCCGAAGCGAATATTCCCTACGACAAGCTGCTGGACATCGAGGAAATCAACGGGGAATTCGCCAACGCCGATGTCGCGCTGATCATCGGGGCCAACGACGTGGTCAACCCGGCGGCCCGCAATGACAAGACCAGCCCGATCTACGGAATGCCGATTCTCAACGCCGACCAGGCCCGGAGTATCATCTTCCTCAAGCGAAGCGTGAACCCCGGTTTCGCCGGGATCGAAAACGAGCTATTCTACGATCCCAAGACTTCCATGCTGTTCGGTGACGCCAAAAAGAGCCTGAGCGCCCTGGTCCAGGAAGTAAAAGCCGTGACCAGCGGCAGTTAGCTACCCTCATACCAATGGAGCCTTCATGATCACCCTGCGCCGCGCGACCGCTGGCCTGGCACTGTTGTCACTGGCGGCGACCGCCAATGCCGTGGCCCAGTGCCCGGGGCTGGAAAACTTCAAGACCCCGCCGGCCGGTTCCTGGGCGGAGTACAAGACCACCAACGGAAGCATGCGGCTCGCGGTTCTGGGCAGCGAGGGCACCGGTGTCCGGATGGAGATGGCCATGACCACCAAGGAAGGTCCGGCGATCGTGCAGATGGTGGTACCGGGATATCCCTACGAGATGAGTGGTATCACCGAAATGGTGTTCCAGCGCCCCGGGACACCCGCGATGCGGATGCCGACCCAGATGCTGGGCATGATGCGGGACCGGATGCCGAAAGACATGCTGGCGGAGGCCTGTCGCAATGCCCATGCGAACCGGGTTGGGGAAGAGACCATTACCGTTCCCGCCGGTACCTTCCACACCGTCCACTATCACGATGCCGAGAAGAACACCGATGTCTGGTTGAGCAACCAGCTGCCCTTTCCCATGGTCCAGGTGAAGACCGGCGAGGACACCATCGTGCTGACGGGGAGCGGTGCCGGCGCGAAGTCCCAGATCACCGGGCCGATCCAGGACATGCCGATGGGGGGACCCAGAAATTGAGGATTGAGGGATTGAGGATTGAGGAGGGAGGATGAATCAAGACGGTCAGTTCAATCCTCAATCTGCAATCCTCAATCCTCCATCACTTTGGTCCCGGCCACGCCACAGGAGCTGGCTTCGGGGCCTTCGCAATCCGCTCCTGCGCTTCCCGGTAGTTCTTCGCAAAGTCCTCCCGCCACGCCTCCGGCAAATTCGCCCTGAAATACTCCGCGGTCATGACGTCAGTGCCGGCTTTCGGATGGGTCGCCACGATGTCTGCCAGGAAACAGGTGGATGCCCCGGCGTCCATGGTATTGACCACGCGGCATTCGAACGCGGCCCGGCAGTCCTCCAGCAACGGTACGCCGAGCGGCCCCGTGGTGTACGGCATGCCGGTGAGCTTGTCCCGCTCCCTGCCGCTGGCAAACCCCAGGCGATGAATGAGATCGAACTGGTCCCGCCGAAGCAGGTGGAGACCGTAGACCCCGGTTTCCCAGATGTACTCATGGCTCAGGTGCCATTTGTGGACGTATACAGCGATGCGGGGGACTTGGGGCGAGATCGAAGCGCGGATGGCGCTGTCGAGGATCATGCCGTTCATCCGTCCCCGGGAGGTGCTGGTGACGGCCACCACCGGGGAGGCAAGGAGCCGAAGCAGCTCATAGGACGTATCGGTAAGCATGAGGGAATGTAGATCGGGAACCGGGGTTTGTTCCAAGGGTGTCGGCCGCAAGGAGTTGAGCGGGCAGGGAAGGCGAGTTACAAGCTGAAACGAAGCCAACGTTGCCACCCAGGCATCCGTATGGAGGCGGGGAATCTGAGGGGGCGGCGGCTCAAGGCTTGGCCTGGTTGGGGCAGCCGAGAGTGGCGCAAATGCACCACTGGTCAAGAGTTACGTAACATGTTGATTTTGCGGCAGTTATCATTTATATTGCGCGACTTATTTTTGAACAGTTCCCCACCGCGGTGTGCACATCACCGAAGGCCATCGCAAGGGAGGTGGAGATAGTGAAAGTCGTTAAGCCCCGCGCCAAGCGTCGCCCGGTTCGTCCGGCGCAGATCGCTCGCGCAGTCGACGAAGGACGGGAAAGCCTCGACCTGTACCTGGACGAGATCAGCCGAGTTCCCCTTCTCAACCGGGAAGAGGAAATGGCCTTGGCCCACAAAGCCTTCAAGGGCAATGTGACGGC
>JBDTTZ010000151.1:0-3283 GCA_040008015.1 Gemmatimonadota bacterium | reverse complement strand
CTTGTACAGGGTCCACGCCAGGCTCTCGTTCTTGTTGGGCTGGTGATAGACCGTCTGGTCCTCCCAGTGGAAGTCGGTTTCCACGATCTGGAGAACCAGCTCGTCAAAGACCTCCCAGATAGGGCGGAAGGCTTCGATGATGTTCTGCTGGGCTTTCTGATAGATGGGATTATTTGGCAGGTACATCTGGAAGGCCCGGAGCGCCTTCACTACCGTCTTCAGCATCTCCTCGACCACGGTAGCGGGCAGGAGATCGGTGCGCGTCAGTGAGTCGCTCACTGCCGGCTCCGCAATCCGCTACGGTGACGGGTGTTGGCCAACGGCAGCCTCCTTGGGGATGACATAAGGTAACGAAACACCCTCCGGTCCAGATATCCCCAAGGGTCCTAAGCACATAGTCCAGCCCCCGGGGTCGGGGCTTGCGCTTCGGGATGGTTTCGGGTATATCATTCGGCGTACGTTCGGTAACCTCAACCAGGCCGGTTCATGCCGCTCACCAAACGCCAGAGTGAAATCCTCAACTATCTCCAGGCCTATATCCGGGACCACGGATACGCGCCGAGTTTCGAAGAGATCGCCGAGAACTTCGAGTTTCAGTCGCTGGCCACGGTGCATGAGCACCTGACCAATCTCGAGCGCAAAGGCTACATCCACCGGACCCACAACGAGAGCCGCTCCATCGAAGTGCTCCCGCCGCGGGGCCAGGCCGGCGCCACCGAGATACCGCTCCTCGGCCGGGTGGCAGCCGGAACTCCCATCGAAGCGCTCATGCATGAAGAGACCCTGGCGGTGCCGGACCAGATTCTCCCCCGCCGGGGACCCAATTATGCCCTCAAGGTCCAGGGCAATTCCATGATCGAAGAGCACATCATCGACGGCGACTACGTCGTGGTACACGGAAAGAATGCCGCGGAGAACGGCGAGATGGTGATCGCTCTGGTGAACGGCAGCGAGGCCACCGTGAAAAAGTTCTACCGGGAACCGGGCGGCTGGATACGTCTGCAGCCCGCCAACGAAACCATGCAACCCATGCGCTTCCAGGAGCGGGACGTTCTGATCCAGGGCATCGTCGTTGGAATCATCCGGAAGTACTAGGAAGGTACTGGCCCGGCAAAAAACTCCTCGCGGAACACGCGGAATGGACGCAGAACGCTCCCAGGGGGTTTCCGTTACTTGCTGATACCGATGATTCGCCAGCAATAGACTTCCAAGCGAACCGTTCCGCGAATTTTCCGCGACTTCCGCGAGGTGCGGTTGCCGGACTTGCCTTGCCTTAAACCAGCCTCGTCGAACGTCCCCTTTTTCAAGTCTGACAACGATTTGCGCGGCTTGAAAGGCCTCCCCGACGGGACTAGATTCCCGCCGGATGAGCCGAACCTTCCTGGCGTTGCTCCACTACGACGGTGGCAGCTTCGTCGGATGGCAGCGCCAGACGACCGGACGCTCCGTCCAGGGTGAGTTTGAAAGCGTGCTGGAGCGGCTGGCCGGGGGCCGGACGGTGGCCCACGCGGCCGGCCGAACCGATGCCGGGGTCCACGCCCGCGGTATGGGGGTGAGTTTCTCCCTGGCCGCGCGCTGGACCGGTGAAAAGGCCCAGCGGGCGCTCAATGCGTTGCTGCCCCGGGATTGCTGGGTCGAACGAGTGCAGGAAATGCGGACCGGCTTTCATGCCAGGAAGACCGCGCGCTCCCGGCGCTACGAGTACCTGATCGGGACGGACGAGTCATCCGGGTCCCCGTTTCGCCGGCCTTATGAATGGGCCCTGGGCCGCGAGCTCGACGCGAGCGCCATGGCGCTCGCGGCTGGACGGATCAAGGGCAGCCACGATTTCCGGCCGTTCGCGGCGAAGGGTCAGGTCAAGCCCCACTACCGCTGCGCCATCGGTGTCGCGGAATGGTCCCGGCGGAGCGAGGTTCCCGGTGTCCGGCTTGAGATCGAGGCGGACCGGTTTCTCCATCACATGGTCCGGATGCTGGTTGGGACCATGGTTGATATCGGACTGGATCGCCGGCCGGTCACCGACATGGAGGCCTTGCTGGCCCGTACCGACAATAACGAAACCAGCCCGCCGGCACCGCCACAGGGATTGTACTTCCTCGCGGCTGATTACTCCGCGGAGTGGTATGCCGATGGGATCGAGGATACGCATGCGTCATGAATTGGCGGCGGCACTCACGGTGTCGCTGCTCCTGGGTACCGCCTGCCGGGACCGCAACTCGGATCCCGGGCTCCTCTCGGTTGCCGACGCGTCGCAGACCACACCCGAGCGCCGCGCCTCGCTGGACACCTCCCGGCGCACCGCCATCGTCGACGCCGCCGAGCGAGTCGGGCCCGCCGTTGTCTCCATCAACGCCACCACCCGGCGCCGGGTCGCCGCCAACTCCCCCTGGGACTTCTTCTTCATTCCCCAGAACCAGGAGCAGACGGTCGCGGTGAGCGGTACCGGGTTCATCGCCCGGTCCAACGGCATCATCATCACCAACCAGCATGTGGTCGCCGACGCCGAAAAGGTGGTCGTCACCCTGAGCGACGGCACCGATCTCCCCGCGGTGGTGCTGGGCGAGGACCCGATTACCGACATCGCCGTCCTCAAGGTGGACCAGGCCAACCTCCCCACCGCCCGCATCGGCCGGAGCAGTGACCTGATGATCGGCGAATGGGTCGTGGCACTGGGTAATCCCTTCGCCTACATGCTGGGCAACACCGAGCCAACCGTCACCGCGGGAGTGGTGAGCGCCACCGGGCGGAACATCCTGCCCAACCAGGACCAGACCGGCCTCTATCTCGACATGATCCAGACCGACGCCGCGATCAACCCCGGGAATTCCGGGGGCCCGCTGGCCAACGCGCTGGGCGAAATCGTGGGAGTCAACTCTTCCATCTTCTCTCAGTCGGGCGGCTCCATCGGTCTCGGGTTCGCCATACCGATCGAGCGCGCCATCCGGGTGGCGGACGAGATCGTCCGCACCGGCACGGTTCGCCGGGCGTGGACCGGGCTCGATGTCGCCGGGGCCGGCAACATGGAAGACTGGAAGACCCAGGGCGGGGTTCAGGTCACCGGCGTGGCAGCGGGTGGACCGGCGGCCCGGGCGGGAATCCAGGTGGACGACGTGCTGCTGGAGGCAAACGGCCGCCGGCTGCGCAACTTCCTCGACTGGGAAGCGGCCAAGCTGGATCTCCACGTGTCCGACTCGCTCCGGCTAAAACTCCGCGAGGGGGGCCGCAACATCGATCGCCTGGTGGTGAGCGGGGACCTGCCCACGGTGACGGCGGAGAAGGTGAA
>JBDTTZ010000150.1:0-3409 GCA_040008015.1 Gemmatimonadota bacterium | reverse complement strand
TCCAGTATCCTTCAAGATGGAACCCTCAATCAAATCAGCACGATGAGCACCCTCCGCCCCGGAGTCGCGCTCACTTTCGACGACGTCCTGCTGGCTCCGCGCTATTCCGCGATCCATCCCCGCCAGGTTTCCGTACGCAGCTGCCTGACCCGCGCGATCCCGCTCAATATTCCGTTCATTTCCGCCGCCATGGATACCGTCACCGAGGCCGACATGGCTATGGCCATGGCCCGGGCCGGGGGTATTGGTGTGCTGCACAAGAACATGACCATCGAGCGGCAAGCCGCCGAAGTGGATAAGGTCAAGCGGAGTGAAAGTGGAATGATCCTGAACCCCATCACCCTGGGGCCCGATCGTCCGCTGCGTGAGGCCGCAGCATTGATGAGCCGGTTCAAGATCTCCGGCGTTCCGATCGTGGACGGGCAGGGCCGGCTGATCGGGATCATCACCAACCGGGATCTCCAGTTCGAGCGCAACCTGGACCAGCCGATTCGGGAGGCGATGACCCGGGAGAAACTGGTGACCGCCCCGGTCGGGACCACGCTGGATGAAGCCGAGCGGATTCTCTCCCGACACCGGATCGAGAAGCTTCCCGTAGTGGACCAGGACGGCGCCCTCAAGGGCCTCATCACAGTGAAGGACATTTTCAAGCGCCGGGAACACCCGGATGCCAACAAGGATCAGCATGGGCGGCTACGAGTCGCGGCGGCGGTCGGGGCCACTCCGGACGTCGTGACCCGGGCCCGGGCGCTGACCGGCGCCGGGGTCGACGTGCTCGTCGTCGATTCGGCCCACGGTCATAGTGAGGGAGTGTTGCAGACGGTGGATGCGCTGCGCTCCGCATTTCCCGACGTCCAGCTGGTGGCCGGGAACGTGGCCACCGAGTCCGGCGCCAGGGAGCTGGTCCGCCGTGGAGTCGATGCGGTCAAAGTGGGCGTCGGCCCGGGAAGCATCTGTACCACTCGGGTGGTGACCGGCGTCGGCATGCCCCAGGTGACCGCGATCATGGACGCGGTCCGCGGAGCCGGCGATGTGCCGGTGATCGCCGATGGCGGCGTCAAGTACTCCGGAGACGCGGTGAAGGCGCTGGCCGCGGGAGCCAGCTCGGTGATGATGGGCGCGATGCTCGCCGGCACCGAGGAGAGCCCGGGAGAATCCATTCTCGCCGAGGGCCGTCGTTTCAAGATGATCCGTGGCATGGGAAGCCTCTCCGCCATGCAGGATGGCTCCGCCGACCGGTATTTCCAGCAGGGAGAGATGGGACCGTCCAAGATGGTCCCCGAAGGCATCGAAGGACGGGTTCCCTACAAGGGCCCGGTTGGGGATGTGCTATTCCAGATGGTAGGCGGACTCCGCAGCGGGATGGGATACTGTGGAGTCGGGGACATCGCCGCACTCCGCTCCCAGGTCGAGCTGGTGCAGATCACCTCGGCCGGGCTTCGGGAGTCCCACCCCCACGACGTCACGGTGACCCGGGAAGCTCCGAATTACTCCCGCTGACGCGGCAGGGTGCAGCACGCTTACGTATTGACACAGAGGGGTTTAGGCGGTAGCCTAGACCGCCCAATCGTCATCCAAGTACGCCTGTCGCAGTTCATGCTGTGTCATTCCCACGTCAGACTGGTTTCTCCGACTTACGAGGTACACTCCGTATGAACCTGTGGGCAACCAAATCCATTACCTCGCTTCGCGCCGAGGCTGACAGCGTCAACGAGAAGTCGCTGCGCCGTCACCTGGGCCCCTGGGGACTGACCGCGCTGGGCATCGGCGCCATCATCGGCGCCGGCATTTTCGTACTCACCGGCCAGGCGGCCGCGCTGCATGCGGGCCCGGCGGTTCCGCTCTCCATGATCGCGGTCGGCATCGCCTGCGCTTTCGCGGGGCTTTGCTATGCCGAGATGGCGGCCGCGGTTCCGGTGGCAGGCAGTGCGTACACCTACTCCTATGCGACCATGGGTGAGCTGGTCGCCTGGATCATCGGGTGGGACCTGGTGCTGGAATACGCCGCCGGGGCCGCCACGGTCGGGGTGGGCTGGTCGGGCCACCTGGTGAGCCTGCTGGGTCAACTCGGAATTCACATTCCGCCCCATTTCACCAACTCGCCGACGCAGTGGTGCACCTCGGTGAACGTGACGGATGCGGTGGCCGGTTGCGCCCACTACGGACTCAATCTCACCGGCGCCGTGCTCAATGTTCCCGCGGTCTTCATCGTTGCGCTGATGTCCACGATCCTGGTGATCGGCATCAAGGAGTCGGCCTCGGTGAACAATTTCATCGTGTTCCTCAAGGTCGCCATCATCCTGTTGATCGTGATCATCGGGCTGGGGCACATCAACACCGCCAACTGGCACCCGTTCATTCCGCCCAATACCGGTGAGTGGGGCACCTTCGGCTGGTCCGGTGTGCTCCGGGGCGCTGGCCTGGTGTTCTTCGCTTATATCGGCTTCGACGCTGTCTCCACAGCGGCGCAGGAATCCAAGAATCCCCAGCGGGATCTCCCCATCGGCATCCTGGGTTCGCTGGCGGTATGCACGCTGCTCTACGTCGTCGTTTCCGCCGTGCTGACCGGCATGGTTCCCTTCACCGAGCTCAATCTTCCCGCTCCGATGGCCTACGCCATGGAGAAGATCGGCGCGCCAACCTGGGTGCGGCTGTCGGTGGACGTGGGAGCGGTGCTCGGGCTGGGCTCGGTGATCCTGGTGATGTTGCTGGGCCAGTCCCGGGTATTCTATTCGATGTCGCGGGACGGGCTGCTCGGCAAGTGGGCCGGCACGGTACATCCCAAGTTCCGCACGCCTTACCTCTCGACCATCTTCACCGGCATTGCGGTGGGGGTTGCCACCGGCATGCTGCCGCTGCAGCTGCTGGGTCAACTGGTGAACATCGGGACCCTGCTCGCCTTCGTGCTGGTCTGCCTCGGCGTCCTGATCCTGAGAAAGAAGCGGCCCGATCTCGATCGGCCGTTCCGGACTCCCTGGGTGCCGTTCGTCCCGATCATGGGCGTGCTCTGCTGCCTGGGTCTCATGGCGACGCTGCCGGCCGATACCTGGATCCGTCTCATCGTCTGGCTCATCATCGGCTTCGTCATCTACTTCGGTTACAGCCGGCGCCACAGCGTGCTGCAGAAGGAGCTCGACGCGGGGACGCCGCAGCAGCGTTAAACAAGTACTGAGGACTAAGGACAAAGGACAAAGGACAAAGGACTAAGGACAAAGGTCTAGGAGCCAGGGACTGAGGACTTTGGGCAAAAGACTCAAGCTTGTGAGTCCTCAGTCCTCAGTCCTCAGTCCTCAGTCCCTAGTCCTTTAGTCCCTAGTCCTTTTACCTTTGGGCATGAGTATGCACTTATCGCCTGCGAAACTGACTGCGGCACATGGGTTTGCCGCGGCGCTTCAGCCCGGCCTGCGGG